>CAKOYL010000038.1 GCA_934130705.1 uncultured Clostridia bacterium | reverse complement strand
TCTATTCCATATTTGTTTTCTAGCATTTCTCTAAAAATTCTAAATGCTATTGCTGATTCTGTTGTTGTTCCTGATTTTGATATTACATTAACTGAAAAGTCTTTGTCTCCTATATATTCTATTAATTCATTTATATAATTTGGACTTAAATTGTTTCCTACATATAATATTTGTGGATATTTTCTTTGTTTGTCTGTTAACATGTTTTGGAATGAACTTGTTAATGCTTCAATTACAGCTCTTGCTCCTAAATATGATCCGCCTATTCCTATTACTAATAATATATCTGATTCTTTTTTTATTTTTTTAGCTGCTTTTTTTATTCTGCTAAATTCTTTTTTATCATAATTTGTTGGTAATTCAATCCATCCAACAAAGTCTTTTTCATCATTTGCTCTTCTATGTAAGTCTTTGTGTATATTTTCTACTTCTTCTTTGTATTCTAATATTGTTTTTTCTGTTACTCCACTATTTTTTAGTTCTAACTTTATTCCTGCCATTTTTATCAACTCTCTTTCGTTTTTTGTTAATTATATACAAGACAAAAATCAAATTCAATAGTTTTTTATAAAAATTTCATTTTTCAGTAACCAATTTTCTATTTTTTCATAATATGTATTATACAAAGGAACAACAAAAGAAAGAAAAAACTCATTTGTTGAAAGGGGGTCTAGACTATGCCAGAAAACAGAGGTTGTGGTGGTTTCGGATTTGGTGACGATTGCTGCTGTATCATTCTTCTTATCTTAATAATATGCTGTTGCTGCGGTGGTGGCAGAGGAGGATGTTGCTAATCTTCGCTAATAACACATAATTGCTAGGAGTTTCTTAGCTACAAAAAAGGTCTAGATTTAAAATCTAGACCTTTTTTATTATTTATCTATTTTCATATTATTTCCATATCTTTTTACTTTTTGAGTTGTTGTTTTTTCAAATTCGCTATCTCTTATTGCAAATTCTTTTATATGTTTGTAGTTTGGTATTTTGCTATTTACATTTGCTATTACATCTGAAATAACTTTTTTTATCTCTTCTTTTGTTGGAACTGTTCCTTTTAAATATTCTGTGATTGCTTCTTTGTTTGGGAATATTTGCGCATTTATATATGTTTCATCATCATTTTCTTTATGAGTCCCTATAACTAATGATTCTGATATTAGTGGGCTTTCATTTAAATAACTTTCTATTTCTTCTGGATATATGTTTTTTCCATTTTTTGTTACAATTACACTTTTACATCTTCCTGTAATATATAAAAATCCATTTTCATCTATTTTTCCTAAATCCCCTGTATGGAACCATCCATCTTTTAAAACTTTTTCTGTTTCTTCTGGCATATTGTAGTAACCTAGCATTACATTTGGACCTTTTACTATTATTTCTCCAACACCTTCTTGATTTGGATTATCAATTTTGTATTCTACTGTAGGAATTGGTAATCCAGCACTATCATTTCTTTTATAGAAGTCTGTATTTCCAGCAACAAGTGGTGCACATTCTGTTAGACCATAGCCTTGTAATGAATTTAATTTTAATTTATCAAATATATTTGCTATTTCTGGATTAACTGCTGCTGCTCCAACTATAAATACTCTTAATCTTCCTCCTAGAGTATTTTTTACTTTTCTACTAACAATTTTTCTTAATATAAATGGTAATTTATCTATTGGATTTTCACCATCTTTGGTGTATTTTTCTGGTAATGATTTTTTTAAACTTTTCATTATTTTTTTGTACATGCTTTCTAATAAAAGTGGTACACAAAGTATTACAGATGGATGATATTCCAACATATTTTTTGATATATATCTTAATCCATCGCAATAACAAATACTTGCACCAGAATATAATGGTAATAAAAATCCTATTGTACATTCATATGTATGATGTAGTGGTAGTATTGAAAAGAATAAGTCACTTCTTTTTACTTTAACAATTCCATAAATTGATAATATATTTGAACATATATTTCTTTGTGATAAACATACTCCTTTTGCATTTCCAGTTGTTCCTGATGTAAATAATAATATTTTCATTTCATCTGGATTTATTTTTATTTCTTCAAATTTTGTATTTCCTTTTTCTAATAATGTTCTTCCTGCTTCTAAGTAATGTTCAAAAGAATTTTCAAAATCAACAAATATTGTTTTTTTATTATTCAATTTTTCAATATTTTCTGTTATCGTTTTCAAGTTTTTGCCATCACCTAAAATGCATTCACATTCTGCAACATTCATAAAGTTTATCACATCATCTGAATGTAATTCTTTATCTATTGGAACTACAACCCCAACTATTGATGCTGCAAGATATGAAATTGCCCATTTATAAGAATTTTTTCCTATAATGGCTATTCTTTTATTTTCTAATCCATTTACAATTAATTCTGTTCCTAAAGCATAAATATCATTTTTTACTTCTTCATATGTTTTACTATATATTTCTCCATCTTTATTTTTTAATTTGAAAGCAGTTCTTGCCTTAAAAATTTGTGCTGATCTTTCTATCATATCTTTAAAGTTTGTTACTTCTTCGCATTTGTGATATTTTTGTTTTAATTGTTCAGCAATGTTTAATTTGTTTTTCATTTTATCCTTCCTCACTTAATCATATCTATAAAATCTAAAATTTGTTTTTTTATTTAATATTAAATTACCATCGTATATTGTTTTTTCTCCATCTTCATATGGAATATCTATATGTACTTGTGTTCTAAATTTTTCATTTTTGTTATTTTCAATTGATATTTCAAATGAAATTGAACTTTTTATTGAGCTTAGTGTTACTCCACATCTTTTTAATAATGTTCCATTATATGTTATTGGATTTGTTGTATCTAATATTGTATAATCTGTTTTTATATTTTGATTGATGTAACTTAATGTGATTGGGTTTGCACAATTATTATATAATGTTGGTTTGCTTAAATCTGTTTGGTCTTCTTGACTTATATTAAATTCTAATTCATCTTTTATGAGATTTTCTTCGGTCCAGTTGCTTTTTGCAAAATCATTTATTGATTTATAATACAAATTTGGTTGTCCTACATTTTGATTTTGTGTTATTTTTATATTAGAAATTTTTAATGTTTTTAATGTGTTTTCAAGTGTATGTTCATCATTATTATTATTTATAAATATAGCCATATCTGTATATGCATATAAATTTTCTATTGTAAAATTTGTTTGACTACTTGTCTTATTTTTTGAATCACAACTACTAAAAAATACTATTTTATCGATTGAAAATATTGTTGTTTGATTTTTGTTTGCAAAGTCTAATACTTTGTTTTCAAATGATTTTTTTGCTATTTGTTTTTGTATGAATTGTTTACTAATAATTCCTAATATTATAGTAAAAATTACTAAAATAATAGTTAAAATTACCTTTTGTTTTTTTCCATTAAGTTTATTTTTCATAATCTTTTGTTACCTCCTACATATATTCTATATAATATATGTAATTGTCTTTGTATATAATAGTATATTTTATAAATAAAATCAAGTTTTTAAAAAAATTTAATTTTTTTTCAAAAAAGTATTGACATTTATTTTTAAATCTTGTATACTAGTCAATGTCGAAAGGAACACGGTCGTTTAGCTCAGCTGGGAGAGCATCTGCCTTACAAGCAGGGGGTCATAGGTTCGAGCCCTATAACGACCACCATTCTTTTACGGCCTGGTAGTTCAGTTGGTTAGAACGCTAGCCTGTCACGCTAGAGGTCGACGGTTCGAGCCCGTTCCAGGTCGCCATTTTTTTTATTTATGAATATTTTAATTGGCTCGATAGCTCAGTTGGTAGAGCAGGGGACTGAAAATCCCCGTGTCAGTGGTTCGATTCCACTTCGAGCCACC
>CAKOYL010000037.1 GCA_934130705.1 uncultured Clostridia bacterium | reverse complement strand
CAGTAGGCTTTGTTGGTGGTATATTGGCAGTGCAAGGGACAACCTTCGCATCATTAACAGACAATACAGTAACACTTGTAAGTTCAGGATTTTTAGGAGCTTTAATAGCAGGTTTTGTAGGTGGTTATATAGTATTAGGCTTAAAGAAAATATGTAGTTACTTACCAGAAAGCATAGAAGGAATAAAAACGATTTTGTTATATCCAGTGTTTGGAATAATGATAATGGGAGCATTTATGCTATTAATCAATCCATATGTAGGAGCAATAAACACAGGAATAAATAATTATCTATCATCAATGAATACAGCAAACAAAATCTTGCTAGGGGCAATACTTGGAGGAATGATGGCAATTGACTTAGGCGGACCGGTAAATAAAGCTGCATACACATTTGGAACAGGAATGTTAGCATCTGGTCAGTATGAAATAATGGCTGCTGTAATGGCAGGTGGAATGGTACCACCATTAGCAATAGCATTACTTGCAACATTTTTCCCTAAAAAAATAAATAAAAAGGATAAACAAGCAGCATATGTAAATTATATAATGGGATTATCATTTATATCAGAAGGAGCAATTCCATTTGCATCAGCAGACCCACTAAAAACTATACCAGCATTCGTAGCAGGTTCAGCAGTAACAGGAGCATTATCAATGTTATTTAATTGTACACTAAGAGCACCACACGGAGGAATTTTCGTAATAGCCACAATTGGACATCCACTTTTATACTTATTAGCAATACTAGCAGGCTCATTAGTAGCAATGGCTATTATGTCAGTATTAAAAAATGATTTGCCAGAATACGAAAAAAAGAAAGGAAATGCAAAATGAGAAAAGAAAAAGTAATATTACAGAATGAAACGGGGTTACATGCAAGACCAGCTAGCGAATTAGCAAAGCTAGCTGGTAGATTTAAATGTGATATAAATTTAAGTGCAAATGAAAAAAAAGCAAATGCAAAATCAATTTTAGGAATAATGTCTTTAGGGATAAAAGCAAAGACTGAAATAGAAATTGAATGCAACGGAGAAGATGAAAAGGAAGCTATGACAGAAATCTTAAAAGCTTTCGAAAATAAATTTGGAGAATAATTTTCTATATAGGATATAGGAGGAAACAGATGATAAGAGGAAAAGGTGTATCCATAGGAATCGGCTTTGGAAATACAATAATATTAAAAAATCAAGAAAAACAAATAGAAAAAAAGATAGTACAAGATTCAAAGGGTGAAATAGATAAAGTAAAAAAAGCACTTGAAGAAGTAACAGATGAAACACAAAAAATAGTAAATGAAGCCACAGGAACTGAAAAGGAAATAATGTCAGCATATTTAATGATAATGCAAGATTCTGCATTAATAGAAGAAACAAATAAAATGATCCAAGAAACAAATTGTAATGCTGAATATGCTGTTGAAATTGGATTCAATAATGTAATAAAAATATTTGAAAATATGAGCGATGAATATATGGCTGCCAGATCAAGGGATATTGCAGACATAAAAAATAGAATACTTGCAAAATTATTTAAAGAAGAAATAGTCAATATAAGCAAATTGAATCCTAATACAATAATAGTTGCGACAGAGTTAACAACATCTAATACAGCAAAATTAGATTTTAGAAATGTATCTGGAATAATAACAGAAATGGGAGGAGCTAATTCACACACATCAATTATGGCAAGAACACGAGCGATTCCAGCAATAACTAAGGTGGAGGATGCAACTAAAATATTCAGAAATGGCGATTTTGTAGGAATGAATGGAGAAACAGGAGAAATATATTTAAATCCTACAGAAGAAGAAAAGAAAAAACTAGAAAAAATTAAAGAAAGATTAACAAAAGAAAAAGAAGAGTTAGAAAAATTTAAAGATGAAGTAACAAAAACCAGTGATGGGTATGTAGTAGAATTAGTTGCAAATATAGGAACACCGGCAGATGTTGATATAATACTAAAAAATTCAGCAGAAGGGGTAGGACTATTAAGAAGTGAATTTTTGTATATGGATAGTGAAAAAATGCCAACAGAAGAAGAACAATTTTTAGCATATAAAGAAGTTGCTGAAAAAATGGAAGATAGACCTGTTATAATAAGAACACTTGATGTTGGTGGTGACAAAGAATTAAAATATTTGCAACTTGAAAAAGAAGATAATCCATTTTTAGGATACAGGGCTATAAGACTTTGCTTAGATAATGTATCTTTATTTAAAACACAATTAAGGGCAATATTAAGAGCAAGCGCATATGGAAATTTATCAATAATGTTTCCGATGATATCTTCAATAGAAGAATTGAGAGATGCAAAGAAAGTTCTTGAAGAATGTAAAAAAGAATTAGATAAAAAAGAAATTAAATATAAGAAAAATATTAAAGTTGGTATAATGATAGAGATACCATCAGCAGCTTTAATTTCTTATGGACTTGCAAAAGAATGTGATTTCTTTAGTATAGGAACAAATGATTTGATACAATATACAATAGCGGTAGAAAGAGGAAATGCAAAAATTGCAAAATTATATACAAAATACCATCCTGCTGTAATAAAGCTAATAAAGCAGGCAATTGATGGCGCACATGATGCAGGAATATTTTGTGGAATGTGTGGAGAAGCAGCAGGAGATGAGTTATATATTCCTTTATTAATAGGTTTAGGATTAGATGAATTTTCAATGAATTCAAATAATATTTTGAAAGCCAGAAAAAGAATAAGTGAATTAGAGAAGTTTGATTGTAAAGAACTTGCAGAGGAAATTCTAAGAATGACATCAGCAAAAGATGTTGAAGAAAAGTTGAAAGAATTTTCAAAAAGAGTCATAATTGAAGATTAGTAAAAAATAAACAAGAATAAATAATACCTTTTTTGGAAATAATGTAAATAATGTTATTTCTAAAGGAGGTTTTTTATTTGATAAATAAGGTAGAAATCTGTGGAGTAAACACATCAAAACTACCAGTGCTAACAAATAAAGAAAAAGATGAATTATTTATAAGAATAAACCAAGGAGATGAAAGTGCAAGAGCAGAATTTATAAAAGGAAATTTAAGACTAGTTTTAAGTGTAATACAAAGATTTTATGGTAGAGGAGAAAATGCAGACGATTTATTTCAGATAGGGTGTATAGGTTTGATAAAATCAATAGACAATTTTGACTTATCACAAAATGTCCAATTTAGCACATATGCTGTGCCGATGATCATAGGAGAAATAAGAAGATATTTAAGAGACAATAATACTATAAGAGTAAGTAGATCTGTAAGAGATTTAGCATATAAAGCTCTTCAATTCAAAGAAAGATTTAATAAGGAAAAAGGAAGAGAACCTAGTATAGAAGAAATTGCGAAAGAATTAGGGGTTGAAAAAGAAGAAATTGCATTTAGTTTTGATGCAATTCAAGATCCGGTGTCATTACAAGAACCAATATATAATGATGGTTCAGAAAGTATATATATAATGGACCAAGTAAAAGATGTAAAAAATAGTGATGAAAGTTGGGCTGATAATATGACCATAGCAGAAGCTCTTAAAAAACTAAATGATAAAGAAAAAAAGATTGTTATTAAAAGATATTTTGACGGGCGAACGCAAACAGAGGTTGCTGAGGAGATTGGAATTTCGCAAGCGCAAGTTTCTAGATTAGAAAAAAATGCATTAGAGAGTATTAAAAGATATTACAAATAATATGAGTTTTGTAACACTATATTTATAACTTCATATATTATAAAGAAGAGGTGTGAATATATGGGAGATAAAGGATTGGATTTTAAGCACAAAGAGGTTATAAATATATGTGATGGAAAAAGATTGGGATTTGTTCAAGATGTATGTGCTGATTTAGATACAGGTAAGATAACATCTATAATTGTTCCAGGGAGCACAAATAAAATAATGAGTTTGTTTTCTAATAGTAATGATATTGTTATTCCATGGGAAAGAATAAAATGCATTAGTGATGATTTAATTTTGGTAGAAATTTAAAAAAAGTTTAAAAAAAGTATTGACTTATGAGAAGAAAGATGTTAATATGAATAAGTACCAAGCGAAAAGAAAACACTTCTTAAAATATTTTAAGAAAATTCAAAAAAAGTGTTGACAATTTTCGACAACGGTGTTAAGATAATAACTGTACCGAGCAACAGACAAAAATATTTAAAAATAACACACAAGAAATTAGTAAAAAGTAATAACAAAACAATAAAAAAACACCAACTACTAGTTTTTTATTTTGCCTCAAAAACGAGACAAAAAATATTTAAAAAATATTTCAAAAAAGTCTTGACAATAAGAAAAAGGTATGCTAAAATAAGTTTCGTTCACACAGAGTGAGCAAACAATAAAAAGTACATTGAAAAGTAAACAATAGAATCCTTTAGAGAAAAAACCAAACGGTGATTTTCTAGAAATAGAAAAGTACCAAAAAGTAAATCAAAAAAAGATTAAAAAATAAAGAAGTTTAAACGAGTCAAAAAACTCAAAAATATTTTATAGAGAGTTTGATCCTGGCTCAGGATAAACGCTGGCGGCGCACATAAGACATGCAAGTCGAACGGACTTAACCATTAGTTTACTATTGGAGCGGTTAGTGGCGGACTGGTGAGTAACACGTAAGCAACCTGCCTATCAGAGG
>CAKOYL010000036.1 GCA_934130705.1 uncultured Clostridia bacterium | reverse complement strand
CCTGACATACTTTGATATATCATAATTCCACAGTTATCTACATTGTTTCTATTTCCTTTTCCTGAACACTCTAATGTTGAATTTGTTACTGTTGCAGTATTTTTACCCTCAATTACAACCATCTGAGCTCCTGTAGCTTTTCCTGTTGAACTCTCTAATGTTATATCACCAGTTGAATATATAACTGGTGACCCAGTTCCTGCTGTAGATAGTGTAGAATTTTTAGCTATAACTGTACCTTCTCCTCTATCTGTTGCAAGAGTTGCACAACTACCTCCTTGAGTAGAAATCTCTACATTATCGGCCTCTATATAACCTCCATAAGTTGCATCTAATCCTCTTGAAGAATCCTTTGTTGTTTCAATCTTTGAATTAGAAATATAAATTTTTGAATTCGTTCCTGTTGAAAACACTGCATTTGAACCTTTAGCAGATGTAGAAATATCTAAATTATCTAGAGTTGCTTGGCTCCCACTTTTAACTAAAATCCCTGCATTAACTCCATAGAATTCACTATTTTCTACATTCGAACTATCTCCGCTAGATTTGCTTACAGTGGAATTAGAAATTTTAGCATTTCCTCCATCTTTTACCAAGATTGTGTTTTCATCAGAATTTGTACTTTTATATGTTTGATTATCTTCTGATTTTTCTTCTGTAAACTCTGTCGCACCCGTTTTTTCCACAGAATCCGAATTATCTCCTCCATTTTGACCTCCTGGGCTCCCTGGACCGACTTGCTCCGGCGTTCCCATCTGCGAACTTAATCCATTTTCTTTCATATTTCCTTGTGAATTTGTTCCACTATCAAAGTATAGAGCAATCAAAACACAAAGAATTAAAATCAAAGCTATTATTATAGTAATTTGAATGATATTTTCCTTTTTCATTTTTTCATTCCTCCCTTCATTTACTCTTATTTTAAATTCTAAACCTTAAAATTTCCTTAAAGTTTTGTGAATGATTTGTGAACTTTAAAAACAAAAAAACTTATCTTTGAATTTATCAAAAATAAGTCTTTCATATAAAATTATTTTTTGTGGGCGGTTTATTTTAAAAACTAATTAAGTTCAATCACATCTTTTATTACTTCCCCAGCAATAATCATTCCAACAACTGATGGAACAAATGATACACTTCCTGGTATTTGATTTCTTATTGTGCATTTTCTTTTTGTTCCAGGTGGGCATATACAATGATTTTTACAACTATTTTCTATTCCTTCATATGGTTTTAATGGTTCTTCCTTTGAATATACTACTTTTAATTTTTTTATACCTCTAGCCTTTAGTTCTTTTCTCATTACTTTTGCAAGTGGACATATACTTGTTTTGTATATATCTGTTACTTCAAATCTTGTTGGGTCTAATTTATTTCCTGTTCCCATTGCTGATATTATAGGAATATTTAGCTTATCTGCTTGAATTACTAATTCAATTTTTGCAGTTACTGTATCTACAGCATCTACTATATAATCAATACTTTCATCAAGTATTGTTTCTTCTGAATTTGGAAGATAAAAGTGCTTGTATGTTTCTACTTCTGCATTTGGATTTATTTCTAATATTCTTTCTTTCATCACATCTACTTTGTATTTTCCAATTGTTTTTCTTGTTGCATGTATTTGTCTGTTTAGATTTGTTAAACAAATTTTGTCATCATCAACTAATACGAATTTTCCTACTCCTGCTCTTACTAAGCCTTCTACTACAAAAGAACCTACTCCTCCTATTCCAAATACTGCAACTTTTGTTTGGCTTAATTTTTCTATCTTTTCTTTTCCTAATAATAATTCTGTTCTTGAAAATTGGTCTAACATTTTACTTTTCCTTTCTTTTTTATTTAATAGTTTTCAATGCTTCTTCTGTTGTTTTATCTTTATCAAATTTATGAATTATAAATATTATAACTGCAACTATGGCTAAAACTGCACCATATAATATAACTCCCATTTTCCAATCTCCAACTGCTAAACTTTCTCCTGCTAATGTAGATGATATTACTGATGGAATTCTTGCCAATGTTGATATCAATATAAAATGGATTGGTTTTATTGGCAATAGCCCACCTATATATGTTAATAAATCTTTTGGTGTCCCTGGAATTAAAAATAATATTAACATTATAAGCTCAATTTTCTTTGGGTTTTGAAATAATTTACTGTTTTCTATTTTTTCTATTTTCTTTTCATCACAAAAATCACATACAAACTTTCTTCCTAGTTTTCTTACCATAAAATAAATAGCTGTTGATATTATTAACACTGAACCTAATATGAATACTGTTCCCCATAATCCTCCATAACACATTCCTGCTAATATTTCTATTGGTTCTCCTGGAATTACTACTAAAAATATTTGAGCTACTTGTAAACCAAATAATGAAAGCAATCCTATTATTCCTGAGTTATTTACTTTTTCTTTAAATGCTATTTGCCCTTCTTTAGTTGATAGATTTTTCATTACTGGAAATAGATATATTATCATTCCTATACATATTGCTAAAACTAGTATCATTAATATAATTTTGAATATTTTTAATTTCTTTTCTTGTTTCATATTTTTTCCTCTTTTAAAACGTACTTTTTATATATTATCATATTTCTACAATTTTCTCCATAGTTTTATATCAAAAAATAAGAAAAATGGGAAATCATACCCATTTTTCTACAATAATACTACATTATTTTGTTCTAAGCTTTTTTGTACATCAATAACTCTTTGATTTGCAGAGCCTTTCCATTTTAAAGTTGGATTATGTAATTCATCTACATATTGACCATCTACTAGTACATCTAAGTATTTTACAACATCTTTATCTTTTAAGTCTTTATCAAATAGATATCCTGACCAAGCCCATAAATTTTTGTTAGGAAATTTTTCCTTAAATGATTTTGCAAGTTTTGTAGTTCCATCAATATTTTTAGGGTTCATTGGTTCTCCTCCTAATATTGATAATCCTTCTACATTTTCATTTTCACATAATTCTAAAACTCTTTTTATTGTATCATCAGTAAATTCTTTACCTCCATTGAAATCATGTGTTTCTTTATTAAAACAATTTTTACAATTGAAAGTACATCCTTGCATAAATATTGATACTCTTACGCCTGGTCCATCTGAGATGTCCATTTTTCTAATTTTGTTATATCTCATTTGTTTTTACCTCTATTCATCGTTTAATGTTTTATTCTTTATCATCTTTGTTATCTATGTGTAAAACTCTCTCTTTTATTTCTTCTGTTCTTCCTTTGTTCCAGAAATTGCTTCCTATATATCCACAAGTTCTTCTTGCTACATTTAATGTGTTGTGGTCTCTATTACCACAGTTTGGGCAATACCATTCTAAGTTATCATCTATTAAAATTTCTCCTGTATAACCACATTCTTGGCAATAGTCAGATTTTGTATTTAATTCTGCATACATTATATTGTCATAAATAAATCTAATTATTTGAAGTACAACTTCTAAGTTGTCTTGTAAATTTGGTGTTTCTACATAAGATATAGCTCCTCCTGGACTTAATCTTTGGAATTCACTTTCTAATTTTAATTTTGAAAATGCATCTATTTCTTCAAATACAGGTACATGATATGAGTTTGTTATATAACCTCTATCTGTAATTCCTTTTATAATTCCAAATCTTTCTTTTAAGCATTTTGCAAATTTATATGTTGTTGATTCTATTGGTGATCCATAAACACTGTAATCTATGTCTTCTTTTTCTTTCCATTCATTACATTTATCATTTAATTTTTGCATTACTTGTATAGCAAATTCTTTTCCTTTTCCATTGTCTGTATGGCTATTTCCAGTCATGTATTTTACACATTCGTATAATCCGGCATAACCAAGTGATATTGTTGAATAACCACCATGTAATAATGGATGTATTTTTTCACCTTTTTTAAGTCTTGCAAATGCTCCGTATTGCCATAAAATTGGTGCTACATCACTTGTTACTTTGCTTAATCTTTCATGCCTTGCTTGTAATGCTCTGTGACATAATTCAAGTCTTTCTTCATATATTTCCCAGAATTTATCGAAGTCTTTTCCTGATGATAACGCAACATCTACTAAGTTTAATGTTACAACACCTTGGTTAAATCTTCCATAATATTTTGGTTTATTTGTTTTTGGGTCAACATATGGTGTTAGGAATGAACGGCATCCCATACATGGGAAACAATGTCCTTCACCATTTTTGTCAATTTTGAATTCTTTCATTTTCTTTTCAGATATGTAATCTGGAACCATTCTTTTAGCTGTACATTTTGCTGCTAACTTTGTTAAGTACCAATATTTGCTATCTTCGTGAATGTTGTCTTCTTCTAATACATACAATAGTTTTGGGAAAGCTGGTGTTATATATACTCCTTTTTCGTTCTTGAATCCCAAAATTCTTTGTTTCAAAAATTCTTCAATTATTAATGCCAATTCTTCTTTATATTCTTCTGTTTCTCCTAAATACATACAAACTGATAAGAAAGGTGCTTGTCCATTTGTATTTGTCATTGAATTTACTTGATAATTGAATGTTTGAACTCCATCTGCAACTTCTTTTTTTGTATCTTCTTCTGCAAATTTTTTGCATTGTTCTTCTTGTAAACCTTTTTCTTTATATTTTTTATAATATTTATCATAACTGCTTCTAACAAATGGTGCTAAATGTGCTAATGATACTGTTGCACCTCCATATGTTGAAGATGT
>CAKOYL010000035.1 GCA_934130705.1 uncultured Clostridia bacterium | reverse complement strand
GTTAAAGATGCAGAAGCACATGCTGAAGAAGATAAAAAGAAGAAAGAAGAAATCGAAGTTAAAAATAATGCAGAAAGCTTAGTATACAACAGTGAAAAAACATTAAAAGACTTAGGAGATAAAATCAGTGGAGAAGAAAAAGCAAAAGTTGAAACAGAAATAGACAATACTAAAAAAGCCTTAGAAACAAACGACACTGAAAAAATCAAAGAAGCAACAGAAAAATTAACAAAAGTATTCTATGATATGTCAGAACAACTATACAAAAATGCAAATCCAAACGGAGCACAAGGAGCTGGAGTAGATCCAAATGCAGCAGGAGCTGGAACAGATAATGGTGCAAACGGAGACAATGGAAATGTATATGATGCAGACTACAAAGTAGAAGATGACAATAAATAATTAAAATAGTAATATATGGAAAAGGGGATTCCCCTTTTTTCCATATAAATATTTTTGGAGGAAAAGATGGCTGAAAAAAGAGATTATTATGAAGTATTGGGAGTAAGTAAAACTGCAACAGATGATGAATTAAAAAAAGCGTATAGAAAAATGGCAAAAAAATATCATCCAGACGCAAACCCTGATAATAAAGAAGAAGCTGAAAAAAAATTTAAAGAAGTAAATGAAGCATATGAAACTCTTTCAAACCCTCAAAAAAGAAGAATGTATGACCAATTTGGAACAGCTGATCCACAAGGTTTTGGAGGTGGCCAAGGACCATTTGGTGGAGGATATTCATATTCAACATCAGGATTTGACGGTTTTGGTGACTTTGGAGATTTAGGAGATATATTTTCAACATTTTTTGGTGGTTTTGGAGGCAGACAATCTGCTAGAAAAAATAATGGACCAAGAAAAGGTGCTGATTTAAATCTTAATATGGACATAACATTTGAAGAAGCATTTTTAGGAGTAGAAAAAGAAATAATAATTACAAGAGATGAAACTTGTGATGTATGCCATGGAACTGGTGCAAAACCAGGAACTAATCCAATAAAATGTCCTGATTGTAATGGAACTGGTCAAGTAACACAAGTACAAAATACAATATTGGGCCAAGTTCAAACAACTAGAACATGTAGTAAATGCCATGGAACTGGAGAAGTTATTACAGATATATGTGATAATTGTAAAGGAAGAGGAACTGTAAGAAAACAACCAAGAATAAAAGTAAAAATACCTGCAGGAATTGAAGATAATCAACCAGTTGTGTTAAGAGATGAAGGAGAGCCTGGAATAAAAGGTGGTCCTAAAGGAAATTTATATATTACAATTAGAATAAAAAAACACGGAATTTATACAAGAAAAGGAAATAATGTTTTATGTGATATACCAATTACAATAACACAAGCAACATTAGGGGCAGAACTAGAAATTCCAATGGTAGATGGAAGTAAAGAAAAATATAGAATACCAGAAGGAACACAAACTGGTACTAAATTTACAATAAAAAATAAAGGATTTAAGTATATTAATTCTAGTGCAGCAGGAGACTTTGTATTTACAGTACAAGTTCAAACTCCAAAAAAATTAACAAAAGAACAAAGAGATTTGTTAATGGAACTTGCAAAAACTATGAATGAACAACCTCCGATAAAGAAAAGAGGAATATTTGGATAAAATAAAAAATTGCCAAAGTTAGAAATAACTTTATGGCAATTTTTTATTGTTTTAAATATGTTAAAATATCTTCGTCTGAAATATCCAAAACTTTAATTAATCTTTTTAAAGTTCGTACAGTTGTATTGGCTTCATTATGTTCTAGTCTTTGTAAATGTCTCCAACTTATATCTATTTTTTCGGCTAAATATTCTTGTGAAAAGCCTTTTTTTAATCTATATTCTTTAATCATATAAAAGCCTCCGTAAATTAAATTGTTGTGATAATTATGTCATAAATATTATTAAAAAAGTATGAGAAAAATATCATAGAACCTTGACAACAAAATTAATTAATGATATCTTAATTATGACATAAATATCTAAAATGATATTATACATAGGAGGAAAAAATGAAAAAAAAAGAGCAAACTTTTGAAAATGGTATTACATTAGTAGCGTTGGTAGTAACAATAGTGATATTGCTTATTTTAGCAGGAATAGCAATATCAGCATTAACAGGAGACAATGGATTATTTGCAAGGGCCAAGGAAGCAAGTGAAAGAACACAAGAAACACAATTAAAAGAGGAGATAACATTAGCAGTGCAATCAGCACTTACAGAAGAGGTAGGAAATATTACTAAGGATAATCTAAAAATGGAATTAGACAAAATAAATAACACAATAGTTTCTTATGACGAAGTAACAGAAAAATTCACAGTATCAAGAGGAAAATATGCGTACACAGTTGATTTAAAAGGAAATATAGTATCAACAAATGGAATTGCATTAAATAAAAGTATATTAAATTTATTATCAAAAAGTACCGAAACATTAACAGCAAGTTATTTAGGCTCAGTAAATGGAGATATAACCTGGACAAGTTCAGACCCAGCAGTTGCAACAGTGGAAAACGGAAAGGTTACAGTAGTTGGAAGTACAGGAAGTACAACAATAATAGCAAAATGTGGAAATTATAACGCAACATGTAAAGTGACTATAATACAAAAAATAACAGGAATTACAGCAGAAACACTATCAGTAGGAAAAGGAAAAACAAAACAAATAGTAGTAAAAACTACGCCAGAAAGCAATGTTGAGGGGATAACATATAACTATCAAGTAACTGGAAGTACATCTTATGCAACAGTTGATTCTAATACTGGTATAGTCACAGGTACTGCTATAGGAAATACAACCATCACAATAACAGGAACAAAAGAAACTGGTGGCACAGTAAGTACTACATGTGCAGTTACAGTCATAGAAGTAGTAGAAGGAACATTAGATGTTAAAGGGTTAACATGGACAGACTTATCTAATATGTCCAGAGAGATAGAAAAACAATCAGAAGTTGGCTCAAGTGTAACTGTAGGTTTAAATACAATAAGTATAGGAGATACAAAATCTCTAACAATAAAAGAGAGTTCAGGAATTTATAATATGTATTTAGCACAAATAATAGGGTTTAATCATGATGTAAGAGAAAATAATGAAAAAATAGGAATATCATTTCAATTAAAAGATTGCATGAATGGTAAATTTATGGATGCGAACGATAACAATAAAGGAGGATGGGCAGAGTGTTATGTTAGATATTATTTGAATTCAGGAAGACATAATAATTATTGCGTGTATAATAATATTGAAAATGAACTAAAAGAAAAAATATTAGATGTAAAAAAACAAACAGGATTATATGAGAATCAAGCAATGCTTAGCGATACAATAGATAAATTATGGTTATTATCTGAAAAAGAAGTTTTTGGAAGTAAAACATATTCTATAGAAATAGAAGCAAATGTAGGAAAACAATATGCGTATTATGAAGATACAAGCAATAGTAAAGTCAAAAAATTTGAACGGAAGGGATAGGAACTGGTGGCTTCGCTCACCTTATTACAATTATTATAATCGTTTTTGTTGTGTTGACAATAGCGGTAGCGCTTACAACGTATATGCTAGTTATAACGAGTGTTTAGCATTTGGTTTTGCAATCTAAAATTAAATTAGTGTGAAAATAGTATAAAAATAAAAGCAGTGCAAATTATTTACACTACGAAAAAATAAAAAAAACATACACAAATATTGGTAAGCTCAAAATGTACAAGATAATATTGAAGATTATGAAAATATAAAGCCATGCAATTATTAGACATTGCATGACTTTATATTAAAAAATAGCAACTTAGAGAAAACATAATAAATAATTTAAATCAAGAATTTTGAAATCACAAAATTCTAATTTTTAAAGAGGAACATCAAGATATATAGAAGTTCATTACATAGAGTTACCAAAATTCAAGAAAAAAGAGTTATCAAAATTTACAAAATTAGATCAGTGGATGTGTATATTTACACAAAATAAGGAGGGGATTATGTTGGCAGAAAAAGAAAATAAAGAAATAAAAAGAGCAATAAATACTTTAGATTTTTTAAGCAAAGACCCCAAAGAAAGGGAGAGACATAATTCAATAGTAATGGCAGAATATAATAGACTAGTAAGTGAGCATAACTTTTTTGATGCTGGAGTAGCAAAAGGAAGAAAAGACCGGAATGAAAAAACGGTAAAAAAGAAGGCAAACAAGAAGAAAAACTTGAAATAGCAAAAGAAATGTTAAAAGAAAAAATGCCTATAGAAATGATAATAAAATTAACAAAACTAACAAAAGAAGAAATACAGAACTTGAAATAAAATAAAAATAAAAGAAATAGAAAATATCATCAATAAAATTTTCTATTTCTTTCTTTAATTTAAATACAAAAATTACTAGACATACACAGCAAAAAACTATATAATATACGAAGAAAAAACAAAATAAAAAGGTGAAAAAATGAAAAAAAAGAAAGTACTATTTATATCAAGTACAGGAGGGCATTTAAACGAACTAATGCAATTATCTCCTTTATTTGAAAAATATGATTATAAAATAATAACAGAAAAAGACAAAGCAAATGAGCCACTAAAAGAAAAATATGGAGATAAACTATATTTCTTACCATATGGCACAAGAGCAAAATTATTTACCTACATATTCAAATATTTTTATCTATGCTTAAAAACAATATATTTATATTTTAAAATAAGACCAAAAGCAATAGTAACAACAGGAACACATACAGCAGGACCAATGTGTTATTTAGGAAAAATATTTGGAAGTAAAATAATATATATAGAAACAT
>CAKOYL010000034.1 GCA_934130705.1 uncultured Clostridia bacterium | reverse complement strand
ATCTTTCATATTAATTTCTGTGCAAAAAATATCTCCTGAAGCAATTATTCCTATAATTGTCTTAAATTCATTATTGTTAATTTCCTTTATTGCCTCATCCATATTTGTTACTAATTTTTTATCACATTCCAAATATTGCCCTACATTACTAATATATCCTTTTGGATGCCCAAATGCAGTAATATCAAAATCATGCTGTACTAATTTATTAGCAATTACAATATCTCCTATATTTAGCTTTTCATTAGCAGCAGCTGCTGATCCTACATTAATAATAGCATCAATTTCAAAATTATCTATAAGAATTTGTGTTGTTCTGGCAGCATTAACTTTTCCTACCCCTGCTTCTACTAGTACAACTTCGTAATTACCAATTTTGCCTTTTATAAAGTTTAAATCATATATTTTTGTTTTTTTAGCATCGTCCATAATTTTTTGAATTTCTTGCATTTCTTCTTGCATTGCAGCAATTATACCAAATTTTTTCATTTATTCATTCTCCTCTTTTTTCAAAGTCAAAAAAGACACTATGTTTAGTGCCTTCTTCTATAAATTATTGTAATTCAATTGTTGCTCCAACTTCTTCAAGTTTAGCCTTTAATTCTTCTGCTTCTGCTTTAGAAACATTTTCTTTTAATGTTTTTGGTGCTCCATCAACTAATTCTTTAGCTTCTTTTAATCCTAATCCTAAAGCGTTCTTTACAGCTGTGATAACTTTAATTTTTTGATCTCCTACTTCTTTTAATACAACATTGAATGATGTTTTTTCTTCAGCTGCTGCAGCTCCTGCTGCTGCTGGTGCAGCTGCTGCTACTGCAGATACTCCAAATTCTTCTTCTATAGCTTTTACTAAATCAGCTAATTCTACAACAGTCATTGCTTTAACTGCTTCTATTATTTCTTCTTTACTCATTTTTAAATCCTCCTAATTTTATTTTTCTTAGCGATATAAGTTCGCCACTCTAATATATTTTACATTAAGCATTTTCTTTTTGAACTTTAACTTGGTCAAGAGCAACTGCAAGTTTTGAAATATTTCCAAGCAATGCTCCAGCAAGCATAGATAGTAATGTTTCTTTTGATGGTAATTTTGCTAAAGTTATGATTTCTTCAGCTGTCATTACTTTTCCATCAATTACTCCACCTTTGATTTTATAAAAATCATTATCTTTGCTATAATTGTATATAACTTTTGCTGTTTCTAAGTAATCATCATTATTCATTATAACAGCTGTTGGGCCTTCTAATAAATCTTCTAATCCTTCTATTCCAGCTTCTGCTAATGCTCTTCTTGTTATATTGTTTTTTATAACTTTGTATTCAGAATTAGATTTTCTAAGTTCTGCTCTTAATTCTGTTACATCAGCTACATTGATTCCTCTGTAATCTGTTAAAAGTACAATTTTAGCTTCTTTTATTTTTGCTGCTAATTTTGATACTTCTTCTTTCTTTTGGTTAATAATTTTTTCACTAGCCATTTATATTTTCACCTCCAAATATCCTAAATATATAATAAAAATCTTTACACCAATTTCGAGGCATAAAGATTGCTTTATATTCAAACTTATATACCTCGGTAGGACTTATAAATGCCTACTGTCTTTGGTTTATATTTTATTTTTGGTTAATGTGAAGTCCAGGTCCCATTGTTGTTGAGATTGATACACCTTTGATATATTGTCCTTTTGCTGCTGCTGGTTTAGCTTTTATGATAGCATTCATTAATACATCATAGTTTTCTGCTAATTTATCAGCGCCAAATGAAACTTTTCCAAATCCTAAATGAATAATATTAGTTTTATCTAATCTGTATTCAACTTTACCTGATTTAATTTCATTTATAGCTTTTGTTACATCCATTGTAACTGTTCCTGATTTAGGATTTGGCATTAATCCTTTTGGTCCTAATACTTTACCTAATCTACCAACAACACCCATCATATCTGGTGTAGCAACTATTACATCATAATCGAACCAGTTGTCATTTTGAATTTTTGGTATTAATTCTTCTGCTCCAACAAAGTCAGCACCAGCCTTTTCAGCTTCTTCTGCTTTTGGTCCTTTAGCAAATACTAATACTTTTTGTGTTTTACCTGTACCATTTGGAAGTACTACTGTACCTCTTACTTGTTGGTCAGCATGTTTTGAATCTACACCTAATTTAACATGTAATTCAACTGTTTCATCAAATTTTGTTTTTGGCATTTTTTCAATAATTTCTAATGCTTCTTTAACATCATATTCTTTGTTTTTTTCAATTAGTTTTACGCTTTCTGCATATCTTTTTCCTTGTTTCATTTTTTACCCTCCTTTGGTATTAACGAGCTTTTGCTCTCCCAATTAATATATTTTATTCAGTTACTACTATTCCCATAGATCTAGCAGTACCTTCTACCATACTCATAGCTGTTTCTATTGATGCAGCATTTAAGTCTGGCATTTTTTGTTCAGCAATTTCTTTAACTTGTGCTTTTGTTATTTTAGCAACTTTTTCTTTATTTGGTTTTCCTGAACCTTTTTCAATTTTTATTGCTTTTTTAATTAATACTGCAACTGGTGGTACCTTTGTTATAAAGTCAAAAGATTTATCTTTATAAACTGTTATAACAACTGGTATTATCATTCCAGGTTGATTTGCAGTTCTATCATTAAATTCTTTAACGAATTGCATGATATTAACACCACTTGAACCTAATGCTGGACCTACTGGTGGAGCTGGTGATGCTTTTCCTGCTTCTATTTGTAATTTAATAATATTTGAAATTTCTTTTTCTGCCATTTTATTGGCACCTCCCTTTTTTATTTAAGACTATTTAATTTTTTGTACTTGTGAAAATTCTAGTTCTACTGGAGTTTCTCTTCCAAACATTGAAACTAAAACTTTTACTTTATGTTTTTCTGTATTTATTTCTTGAACTGTACCTACAAATCCCTCAAATGGTCCGTTCATTACTTGTACTTGTTCATTTATTTCGTAATCAACATTTATTGGTACATCTTCAAATCCCATATTACGTATTTCGTCTTCAGTTAGTGGAATTGGATCTGTTCCTGAACCTACAAATCCTGTAACACCTCTAGTATTTCTAACTATGTACCAAGTTTCTTCTGTTACTATCATCTTTATTAAAACATATCCTGGAAAAACTTTTTTTAGATTTGTTTTTCTTTTTCCATCTTTGATTTCTATTTGTTCTTCCATAGGCACAATTATATCGAAAAAGAAATCTTCTAATTCACGATTTTTAATTGTTTTTTCTAAGTCTTTTTTTACTTTATTTTCATAACCAGAATATGTATGTACCACATACCATCTTGCTACCATATCATAATCTTTTTGAGACATTTTTATTAAGCCTCCTTTATTAATTATTGTGCATTATTTTCTGCATTTTGTTCTGTTGTTTCAGTATTTTCTACAACATTAGTATCTTCAGTAGAAACGTTTTCTTCTGCTTCTGTATTTTCTACAGTTGTATTTTCTGATACATTTTCAGAAACAGTATTGTTTGTTCCTATTACTTCTTTTACTTTATTAATACCATGTTTGTTTACAGCCTCAAATGCTAAATCTAATACAAACACTATTGCTGCAGTAATTAATACTATTGTTATTACTGCTACTGTATTGTTTAATAATTGTTTTGGCGTAGGCCAAACTACTTTTTTTAATTCAGCTTTAAAGTCTTTAAAAAAACTTCTCT
Source organism: uncultured Clostridia bacterium (assembly GCA_934130705.1). The sequence continues at coordinate 1,224 of CAKOYL010000034.1, read as the reverse complement.
TATTTTTATCTTTTTTATTTGCCTTTGTTTCTTTTTTAGCCATTTTATTTCCTCCTTAAAATAGCTTTTAAAACTATTTAGTTTCTTTATGTGTTGTACGTTTTTTACAGAATTTACAATATTTAACTATTTCTAGTCTATCTGTATTATTTCTTTTATTTTTTGAAGTCATGTAATTTCTTCTTTTACATTCTGTACATTCTAATGTTATATTTTCTCTTGGTCCTTTTGCTGCCATTTAAATAACACCTCCGTATTTACCTTTTACTTTTTTATTTTTTAAACGATGTGAGCGTATATCCGTAATAATCATACGCTTGAATATTTTACCACTTTTTTATGTTTATGTCAATGGTTTTAAAGTATTTTTTTATAGTTTTATAGTTTATTTTTTACCCTCTATAAATTTCTTTTTATTATTTATACTTTTATTTGATTTTTTTCTTTTTTTATTCTTTTCTACTGAAAATCCAAACTTACCAATTTTTTTCCCTAATGAATAATAATGGCCATTTGAATATGCTATTAGATCACATTTTGAAATATCAAAAGCACCTTTTTCATCAATATATTGTTCGTCAGCATTTATAGCTAATACTTCTGCAATAAACATATGATGTGAGCCTAATTCTTTTATCTCTTTAACCTTACATTCTACTGATACAGGACTCTCTTTTATCATTGGACATTTTACAAAGTTAGCCTTTTCTTTATGCAAGTTCATTTCTTTAAATTTATCAACATTTGCTCCTGATTTCACTCCACACCAATCAGTTGCTCTAGCTAATTTTTGGTTTGTTAAATTAATTACAAATTCTCCACTTTCTTTTATTATGTTATATGAATATCTCGTTGGTCTTACTGATATATAAACAATTGCTGGATTAGTATTTAATATTCCTGTCCATGCAACTGTTATTATATTTGAATTTTTCATATCTCCACAACTTACCATTACTGCTGGTAATGGATATAAAAATGTTCCTGGTTTCCAAGCTACTTTGCTCATTTATCTACTCCTTTAAAACAATTTTATTATATTACTATATAATAACTATATTATAACATAATATATAAAAAAGAAAAGCACAAATCAAGATTGTTCCTGATTTCTACTTTTCTTTCATTGTTATATAAAATAAAAAAACTAGCGACAACCTATCTTCCCAGCAGGGTAACCCACAAGTATTTTCGGCACATTTAGGCTTGACTTCTGTGTTCGGG
>CAKOYL010000033.1 GCA_934130705.1 uncultured Clostridia bacterium | reverse complement strand
ATTAACAACAGGAGCAAATAAAAAGTTTTCATTATCAAATATATATGATATAGCAGGAAATTTATGGGAATGGACAGAAGAAATTGCTTATGATTTATCAAATAACTATTATATGCTTCGTGGTGGTTGCTTTGCCAACGCGTACGTGAGCTACCCTGCTTGTTACCGTACATACAATTTGGCCACTAATACTAGCTCGGGCAACGGGTTCCGTCCAGTACTTTTTATAAAGTAATACTAAGCACTGAAAAAAATAAAAAACTAAACATACAAATTATTAGAAATTAATAGATAAAATATAAGGAAAAGCAAGAAAAATATTCTTGTTTTTCCTTTTTAAATTATAGAGCTAAAGTCACTATATAATAGCTTTTACTTAACTACATTACATTTACATAAAAAATAAAAAACAAAATCAATCAACAATCTAACAAAAAGATTAAGAAAAATTCGATAAAAAGTTGCATAATTTTAACAATAATAGTATAATAGAAAAAGAACAATAATAAACATATAAAAAAAGAAATAAAAGAGAGGTAGAAAAAATGGAATATATGTATATACTAAGAGAAGCATTAGTATGGGTAATAACTATATTTTGGTTATATCAAATAATAATTAGTTTATGCTCATTAGTAAAATTAAAAGAAAAACCATTGAAAGTAAATAAAGAACACAAATTTATGGCAATAATACCAGCACATAATGAAGAAGCCGTTGTTGCAAACTTAATAGAAAGTTTAAAACACCAAACATACAATAAAGATTTATATGATATTTATGTAATAGCAGATAATTGTACAGACCATACAGCACAAATTGCTAGAAATGCAGGAGCAATTGTATATGAAAGATTTGATGAAACAAAGAAAACAAAAGGATATGCTCTAGATTGGTTTTTACAACAAAAAATAGAAGAAAATGCGGACTATGATGCATTATTCATTTTTGATGCAGATAATATAGTAGATAAAGACTTTATCAAAAATATGAATAAACACTTATGCCAAGGAGAAGAAGTTGTTCAAGGATATAGAGATATAAAAAATCCAACAGATAACTGGATAACAGCAGGATATGCACTATTCTATTGGACAATGCATAGATTCTATCATTTAGCTAGATATAATTTAGGATTATCACCATTATTAAATGGAACAGGATTTATGGTGAAATTTGACATAATAAAAGAAATGGGTGGATGGAAAACAGTTACACTAACAGAAGACATAGAATTCTCATTACAAAGAATATTAAAAGGTAAAAAATTAGGTTGGGCAACAGATGCAATAGTATATGATGAACAACCAACAGGATTTAAACAAAGCTGGTCACAAAGAAGTAGATGGACAGTTGGACATATGCAATGTATAAAAGAATATACAAATAAATTAGCAATGGCAGCAAAAGAAAAGAAAACAATGCTTAACTTTGATGGTTTCTTATATATAATAGGAAGTATTCCAATGTTTATATTAACACTTGTTTTATTAGCATCAAACTTCTTAATATATATAGCTGATGGAATGACACAAACAGAATTAATTATAAATATATTAAGATATTTAGTACCAACATTTGTATTACCATCATTAACAGCAATGTTTGTAATGTATATAGATGGAAAACCAATAAAACCTATGATAAAAGGATTATTATGTTATCCACTATTTATGGGATCATGGCTAGTAATAAACTTTAAATGTTTATTTAAAAGACAAACAACATGGGAGAAAATTACTCATGATAGAAATATAAAAATTGATGATGTAAGTGAAGAAAATACAGAATCAGAAAAAATAGCAGAAAAAGTATAAAAATACTTGCATTTTTACCAAAAATTGGGTATAATAATTAAAGTAAACATACGAGACAGTAAAGAGTGGGAACAAATCCCACTCTTAACTTTTGGAAATAAAGGAGGTAAATAGTGGCAAACATAGAAGAAAAAGTAGAAAAACTTGTAGAACCTATAATAGAAAATATAGGATATGAGTTATATGATGTTGAATATTCAAAAGAAGGAAAAAATTATTTCTTAAGAATATTTATTGATAATGAAAAAGGAATAGATTTAAATGACTGTGAAAAAGTAAATGACGCTATTACAGAAATTCTAGATGATGCAAATTACATAAAAGAACAATACTTCTTAGAAGTTTCATCACCAGGAGTAGAAAGAGTATTAAGAAAAGACAAACATTTAGAGAAAAATAAGGGAAAAGAAATTGCTGTAAATTTATTTAAAAAAGACGAAAATGGAAAAAAAGAATATAAAGGAATTTTAATAGATTTTAGTAATGAAAATATAAAAATAAAAGAACAAAATGATGAAATAGTCATAGAAAGAAAAAATATATCACAAATAAAAACAGTATTCAATTGGCAATAAAATAAATATTTAAATTAGGGAGGAAATAAAAAATGAAAGCTATTGATAATAAAGAATTAATATTAGCATTAGAAGAACTAGAAAAGGAAAATGGTATTAAGAAAGAGTATGTGTTAGAATCAATAGAAACAGCATTAGTAACAGCATATAAAAGAAATTTTGATGCATTGGAAAATGTTAGAGTTGACATAGACCATCAAACAGGAGCAACACATGTATATGCAATAAAAGAAGTAATGGAAAGAGCAAATGATGATGCTTTAGAGATAAGTTTAGAAGATGCTCATAAAATAAATAAAGACCTAAAAGTAGGTGATTCAGTTGAAGTTGAGATTGTACCAAAAGATTTTGGTAGAATTGCAGCACAAACAGCAAAACAAGTAATAATACAAAAATTAAGAGAAGTTGAAAGAGATATAGTATTTAATGAATACAGTGAAAGAAAAGGGGAAATTGTTTCTGGAATTATCCAAAAAGCTGACAAGAATATTGTAGTAATGGATTTAGGAAAATTAGAAGGAATAATGCTTTCAAAAGAAAAAATGCCTACTGAAACTTACAGAGTAAATGATAAAATAAAAGCATATGTGGTTGATGTAGAAAGAGGAGCAAAAGGAGCACCACAAGTAATGGTATCAAGAAGTCATCCTGACTTTGTTAGAAAATTATTAGAATTTGAAATACCAGAAATATATGAGGGATTAATAGAAATAAAGAGTGTTTCACGTGATCCTGGATATAGAAGTAAAGTAGCTGTATATTCACCAGATCCTAACATAGACCCTGTTGGTTCTTGTGTTGGTGCGAAAGGTGTTAGAATTCAAAATGTAATAAATGAATTACATGGAGAAAAAATAGATGTAATTGAATGGGATGAAGATCCAAGTATATTTATCGCATCAGCATTATTACCAGCACAAATATTAGCAGTAGATATAAAAGAAGAAGAAAAATTTGCTGAAGTAATAGTACCAGATGACCAATTATCATTGGCTATAGGAAAATCAGGACAAAATGCAAGACTTGCTGCAAAACTTACAAATTGGAAAATTGATATAAAATCAGAATCTCAATTTAGACAATTATTAGAAGAAAAACAAAAAGAAGAAAATCAAGACGAAGAGTAAAAACGTGATAAATAGATAATTCTAAACATAAATTAGAAAGAAGGGTGGACTAAATGAAAAAACAACCACAAAGAACTTGTATGGGATGTAATGAAAAAAAAGATAAAAATCAATTAATAAGAATAGTAAAAAGAAAAAATGGAGAAATAGTAATTGATAGAACAGGAAAGACGGAAGGAAGAGGGGCATACATCTGTGATAATCAAAAATGTTTAGAAAAACTAATAAAAAGTAAGAGACTGGAAAGAGTATTTGAAATGAATATTTCAGAGGAAATTTATGAAAGTTTAAGAGGTGTAATTCTTGATAAATAATAATGTATTAGGTTTAATAGGATTATGTATGAGAGCAGGAAAAATATCTTTTGGTGCAGATAGTGTAGAGGACGAATGTAAAAGAAGAAAAGTGAAATTATTAATTATAGCTGAGGATGCTTCTGAAAGAACTAAAAATAAATTTAAAAATATAGGAAATCAATATAATATTCCTATAATTTTAGATAGCACTATTGAAGAATTAAGTAAGCAAATTGGAAAAAATAATAAAGCTATTTTAGGAATTAAAGATATTAATTTTGCAAAATCAATTCAAAAAAAATATAATGGGGGTGATGTTATTGGGTAAGATAAAAATATATGAAATAGCAAAAAAATTAAACTTAACCAGTAAAGAAGTATTAGAAATGGCTAAAAAACTAAATATAGAAGTAAAAAGTCATATGAGTGGTGTTGAGAAAGCGGAAGCTAAAAAAATAGAAGAAAACTTATTGAAATTAAATGAAAAAAAATCAGAAGTAAATAAAACAAGTTCAAAATCTGTAAAGAAAGAAGAAAAGTCACCTGTTATTATAAGAAGAGAAGTTATTATAGCAGAAGAACAAAATAAAAAACAAGAAAATCCAAAACAAGAGAATAGAAATAATAATGTTGGGTTTGTAGAAAGAAAACAAAATAATAATTATAACATTGTTTATAGAAATAAACCAAATAAACCAAAAACAGTAAATGAATTGTTTGGAATAAAGAAAGAGGAAAAACAAGAGACTAAATCGGAAGCAAATACAGATGTAAAAAAAGAAATAAAACAAGAAGTAAAAACTGAACAAGGGGATAGAAATAAAGAAATGCAAGTAAATGTGCAAGAGAGACAAGTAGCAAGTAATAAAAATAATCAAGAAAATAAACCAGAAAACAGAAATAAAAATAATATGAATAATAATAATTTTAATAGAAATAATAACTATTCAAAACAACAAAATAATTATAATAACGAAAATAGAAATAATGGTAGAAATAATTATAATAATAAAAATAATAATTACAACAACAATAGAAATAGCAACTTTAATAATGGAAATGGTAATTATAACAACCATAATAATTCTAATAATGGAAATAATAATTTTAGAAGAAATAATAATGGTAGAAATAATTATGAAAACAATGGAAATAGATTTAATAACAGAAGACCATTAGATGAAAAAGGAATAGAAAAAAATATTAAAAATATTATGTCTGTTGAAACAACTGAAAAAGAAGTAGTTAGAGAATATAATAAAAATATAGACAAACAAAAAAATAATAATAAATTTGATGAAAACAAAACAAACAAAAAATCAAAAAATAGAAAAAATCAAAATTCAAGTTTTGATGAAGGAAAATTAAAATCATTAAAACAAACAAGTAAATTATCAAACATGTTCGAAGAACAAGATGGTGGAATGTTAGACTATTATGATTTAACAACTCAAAGAGGAAGAAAAGGCAAAAAGAAACCAGTAAAAAATGAAGAAAGAAACAAACAAAAAATATTTGAATTAACAGAAATAGAAATTCCAGAAACAATAACAGTAAAAGACTTAGCTGCTGAAATGAAAAAAACAACAGCAGAAGTAATCAAAAAATTATTAGGTTATGGAATAATGGCTACAATAAATCAAGATTTAGATTTTGATACAGCCTTCTTAGTTGCCGGAGAATTTGGAATAACAGCTAAAAAGAAAGAAACAGTAACAGATGAAGATATTTTATTTGATGATTCTGAAGATAAAGAAGAAGACTTAGAAGTAAGACCACCAGTTGTTGTTGTTATGGGACACGTAGACCATGGTAAAACATCATTATTAGACACAATAAGAAAAACAAATGTAATAGGTGGAGAAGCAGGTGGAATTACACAAGCAATAGGTGCATATAAAGTAAAAGTAAATGATAGAGAAATAACATTCTTAGACACACCAGGACACGAAGCATTTACAGCAATGAGAGCTAGAGGCGCACAAATTACAGATATAGCAATATTAGTAGTAGCAGCAAATGATGGAATAATGCCACAAACAGTAGAAGCTATAAACCATGCTAAATCAGCTGGAATACCAATAATTGTAGCAATAAATAAAATAGACTTACCAGATGCAAATGTTGATAAAGTAAAACAAGAATTAATGAAATACGAATTAGTACCAGAAGAATGGGGAGGAGACACAATATGTGTTCCAATATCTGCTAAAAACAATACAAACATAGACCAATTATTAGAAATGGTATTATTAGAAGCAGATGTATTAGAATTAAAAGCAAATCCTCATAAACAATCAAAAGGTGTTGTTATAGAAGCAAGACTAGATAAATCAAAAGGCGCTATTGCAACAATGCTTGTACAAAGAGGAACACTAGATGTTGGAGATACAATAATAGTTGGTTCATCAATTGGTAGAATAAGAGCAATGGCTAACGAAAATGGAAAAAGAGTAAAATCAGCTGGACCATCAACACCAGTAGAAATAATGGGACTAACAGAAGTACCAGAAGCGGGAGATATTTTCTATGAAGTAAAAGATGAAAAAACAGCAAAACACTTAATAGAAAAGAGAAAACGTGAAGCTAGAGAACATTCAATCAATAATGGAACAAAAGTAACATTAGACAACCTATTCAGCCAAATGGAAGAAGGAAACTTGAAAACTCTAAACTTAATAGTAAAAGCAGATGTACAAGGATCTGTAGAAGCAATAAAACAATCAATGGAAAAACTACAAAACGAAGAGGTAAGAGTAAAAGTTATACATGCAGCAGCAGGAGCAGTAAACGAATCAGATGTTACACTAGCAAAAGTATCAAATGCAATAATAATAGCATTCAATGTTAGACCAAATCAAACAGCAAAAGACATGGCAGACAAAGAAGAAGTAGAAATAAAACAATATTCAGTAATTTATCAAGCAATAGAAGAAGTTGAAGCAGCAATGAAAGGAATGTTAGACCCTAAATACGAAGAAAAAGTAATAGGAACAGCAGAAGTAAGACAAACATTCAAGATTTCAAATGTAGGAACAATAGCTGGAGCATATGTATTAACAGGAAAAGTAGAAAGAAATGCCGGAGTTAGAATAATAAGAGAAAATGTTGTTATTCACGAAGGAAAATTAGCAACATTAAAAAGATTTAAAGATGATGCAAAAGAAGTATCAAAAGGATTTGAATGTGGTATTCAAATAGAAAACTACAATGACATCAAAGAGGGAGATATCATTGAAGCATATGTTATGGAAGAAATAAAAAGATAGGGAAAAATTCCCTATCTATGATTATAAAAGGAGGTAAAATCAATGCCTAATAAAAATAACAATAGAATGGGACGTATAGATGAAGAATACAGAAAAGAATTAAGCCAAATAATTTCATATGATTTAAAAAATCCAAA
>CAKOYL010000032.1 GCA_934130705.1 uncultured Clostridia bacterium | reverse complement strand
AGATTACCAGGTTTAGCTGAAAAAGATATAGCTGACTTAAAAACAGCTTGTGAACATGATTATGATTTCGTTGCAATATCATTTGCAAGAAACTTAGATGATATCAGACAAGTAAGAAAAGTATTAGATGAAAACGGTGGAAAAGACATCCAAATAATAACAAAAATAGAAAACGTTGAAGGTCTATCAAACTTAGAAGATATATTAAACGAAGCTGATGGACAAATGATAGCTAGAGGAGACATGGCTACAGAAACAGACTTCACAGAACCACCAGTAGTTCAAAAGAAAATAATCAAAATATCTAACGAAATTTGTAAACCAGCTATAACAGCAACACAAATGTTAGAATCAATGACACACCAACCATTACCAACAAGAGCAGAAGCTAGTGACGTTGCAAACGCTATCTATGATAGAACAAGTGCAATAATGTTATCTGGAGAATGTGCTCAAGGTGATTACCCAGTTGAATGTGTTAAAACAATGGTTAAAATAGCAAACAGAGTAGAACCAACAATCAATTACTGGAAGAGATTTGATGAAAATGAAAATGTTAAATTAGATGATTTAGAATCAAACATTTCATACTCAGCATGTGTAATTGCTAAAAACATAAAAGCAGATGCAATCGTATGTTACACAAACTCTGGAGATTCAGCTAGAAGATTAGCTGGAATGGGAGCTGGATGCCCAATATTAGCTATAACAGATAATAGAAGAACATTCAACCAATTAGCTTTAGCATGGAACGTAACACCAGTATTAGTTGAGAAACAAGAGACTATTGATAAAACAGTAGAAGCTGGTCTTAAAAAATTACAAGATAAAGAAATACTAGAAAAAGGAGATACAGTTGTATTAGCTAGTGGATCTAAAATGTTAGAAAACAATGCAGAAAGCAAAATAATCGGTGGAGTTGTAAAAATCTAGGATTATAAAAATAAAAATTAAAAGAATTAGTAAAGAAATTTGCTAATTCTTTTTTGTATGGTACCAAATGTCGAAAAACCTCATATAATAAAACTAAAGGAGGAAAGAAAGATGTTTGGAAGATACAAAAAATGTTATTGTATGAACAATGAATATAACAACGATTCATGCAATGCAAACAGTGATATTATAGAAGATCAATGTTCAAATGTTGGAAACAATATGTATTCAACTTGCAATCAAAATCAATATACAGATTGTTGTGAATGCGGATTTGATGAAGAATATAATGTTTTTCCAGAGAATCCAATGTTAGGTCAAAGTTATGTACCAATTCAATATATGGATAAAACATTCAAACCATGTGTAGGGTTAAAAATGGGGACAATATTTCCAGAATTAGTTAGCCCATATATGCCATGTCAATCTATGCGTGAAATAGATTATATAGCAGCAACAAATACAATAAAGGAGGGCTGTAACAAATGTCAATAGAAGAAAATAGAAATTGCGGATGTAATGATAATATGGATGATTCTATGAATTCTAATATCATGAATGCTGAAGGAAGGACAATAGATTGTTGTGAAAAAGAAGAAATGCTACAACAAATTAGATGTTGTGATTTTGCAATAAATGAATTGGCATTATACTTGGACACACATCCTCAAGATGATAAAGCATTATGCTTGCATAGAAAATATTGTAAACAAGCAAAAGATTTAAAAGATAAATATCAAAAGGTTTATGGACCATTAACAATAAATTACCCATGTAATAAATGGAGATGGCTTGAAGAACCATGGCCTTCGTTCATTTTGGGAGTAACTACTTATCTACAATTTTTTTAGTTTATCTAATAAGAAAAACTAGAGAAAAAATGTGAAATTTTTATGATTTTTTTAAAAAATTTTTTTGCATATTGTTTAATCAAGAAAATATTGTAAAATAGAGAAATGGACAAGTTGTTTTTCTATAGTTTAAGACACCGTTGAAAAAACTGTGGCTTAAACATGAAAAAATGATGAGAGATAATTTTTATTTTAAGATAGAAAATAATTTAAATAATATCAAAAATAATAAAAAAAGCTTAGCATAAAGTTTAAATGATTAAATATTAAAAATAAAAATAAAAATGAGCTAAAGATTTTACAATCCTTAACTCATTTTTTGTTACTCTTCATTCATGCATTTTTTATACAATTCGTATGCACTTTTTCTTTCATCTTCTGCCATAGCATTAAGTGAAATATCTTCAAAGTCATTAAAAAAATCTGCTGTTTTTTCATCACATTCTATAAGTATTTGTTCCTCTTTAGGATAACTTTTCATCCAATCTTCGATTAAAGATTTATCTTCCGATGATTTTGTGATAATCTTTAAATTTATCCCGCTCATAGAATGTGATAAGCATTTAATAATTCCAAGATATTTTCTTTTTGCTCTAATCTCATCTAAAATCTTTTGTGTTTTTTCTGTTGTGCAAAATTTTTCAACCAAACCATCTTTTGCAAAATTTTCTGCTATATATTCTGCTTCTTTTTTCGCATTAACAGAATATGGTAATCCATTTGTTGTAAGCTGAATTTCATTATGTTTTTTACATTCTTCATGTAACTTTGAATATTTTTCAGCAATTCCCATATAATATACCTCCTTGTCAATTGACTCTCATTTTGTTTTGTTAATAGTTAATATATATTAAACTCCATAAGTTGTATATAGGAGATTATTAAATTAAAACTGTTAAAATTTTACCATATTTCCGCGAAAATTTCAACTGAAACTCGCGACTTTGATTTAGTAAATAATTTGAATATTTTTATAAAGTCCATTGACATAATTGTAAATATATTATAAAATACAAACAAAAGTTTTACAAAATTATAACAAGAAAGGATGGCGGTTAAATGAAAAGTAATAAATTAGAAACAATTTCAAATCTTTTTGAAGGAAAAGAAATAAGAAGTGTATGGGATTCCGAAAAGGAAGAATATTATTTTAGTGTTATTGATGTTATTGGTGCACTAACAGATAGCAATATTCCTAAAAGATATTGGTCTGATTTGAAAAGAAAATTAGATGAAGAAGGTAGCCAACTGTACGAAAATATCGTACGTTTGAAAATGAAAGCAATTGATGGTAAATTAAGAGAAACTGATACATTAGATACTAAAGGAATTTTAAGATTAATAGAATCTGTACCAAGTCCAAAAGCTGAACCATTTAAACTTTGGCTTGCTCAAATGGGAAATGAAAGAATAGATGAAATCTTTGATCCAGAAATCGCTATAAATAGAGCTATAGACTACTATAGAAGTAGAGGCTATGATGATAAATGGATTGAAGCACGATTAAAAGGTATTTTAGATAGAAGAAAATTAACAGATGTATGGAAAGCAAACGGGATCAAACAAAATTACGAGTATGCTATATTAACCAACGAAATTTATCAAAGCTGGTCTGGAATGAAAGCAAGTGAATACAAAAATTATAAAAATATTAGGAAAGAGTCATTAAGAGATAATATGACAGATGTTGAAGTTGCTCTAACAGATTTAGGAGAAATAGCTACAAGAGAACTGGCAAAAGAACACAAACCTTATGGACTAGAAGAAAATAGAAAAGTAGCCAATATGGGTGGTAATGTTGCAAAAGTTGCAAGAGATGATTTAGAGAAAAAATTAGGAAAAACTGTTATTAGCAGTAAAAATGCATTAAGATATAAATACTTAGACTCAAAAAAAGTAGAAAAAAACAATATATTAAAAGATAAAAATTAAATTTAAAAAAATTTAACTACAATCCTTAATTTAGCAAATATTTTCAATGAAGAAGGAAATATCATTGTAGATGCCATATCAAAGACAAAACATTATAGCTGACACAAAAAGAAATGTCAAAAGTTTTTGGTGTAAAAGTAGCCGCTATATCTAAAAAACTAAAGAATATATTAGATGATGATGAGTTATTAAAAGATTCAGTTGTTTCCAAAATGGAAATAACTGCAGATGATAGAAAAAGGTATAATACAGTATATAACTTAGATGCGATAATAAGTTGTGTCAAGTAAATCTAGTAGGAAACTAAATGATTAAAAATCAAAAAAAGACTGATTAACAAAATACTTTTACATACTCTGTCAACAGTCTTGAATTTTTTGGAATATGACAATATGTTTTGATTATTAGTCTTTAAGATTTTTTATAGGTATGACTATGCATTCCTCCCCATTAATTTCAACAACTGTACCTACACAATGTCCAAAATAATATTCACAATCATTGATGTTATCATAAATATTTTCCGCCTCTTCTTCATTGTTTGCTTCAATAACTTGATAATCTTCATAGGCAAAATTAGGTTGTTCTGGAACTCCACCAGTTAATAATGCTACTACATATTTTTTCATATTGTTTCCTCCTTGTCAATTGACTTTTCATTGTGCGCTGTTAATAGTTACTATATTAAACTCCAAACGTTGTATATAGGAGATTATAAAAAATTAATTTCTACAATTATGATTATATCATATTTTTATGTAAATTGCAAATCAGACTTGCCTTTAGTAAATAAAAAAGTGTATAATGAATATACTAATATTGATAAATTAATTTATCAAATAAATTAGGTTAGCATAAACCCTTGATTGAATTCATAAACTAGTGTAATTTAAACATTAGGTTAGATATGAGCCTTTAGGATGAAAATCCTATAAACGAATATCCTATTGAACATTAGGTTAGAAACGAGCCTTTAGTTATACTATAAACGAGTTTCCAGAAAAATTATGGGGGTACTAAAAAGTATCCCTTATATTTGTAAATGGAGAAGTATATAAAAAATGTAAGAAACACAAATCGCATTTTTTCCTAAATCTGTGTTACCATCAAAATTTATTAAAAGTCATTGACATTAATAAAAAATGAAACTATAATGCAAACAAATAGATTTATAGAAAAATCTATAGAACAACCATGCATAAAAATTGTAAACACTTTTTGAACTATTACTCTACCTTTTTTGGTAGAGTTTTTACATTTTAAAAAAAGCAAAATCTACTTTTTTAAGTGGATTTTTTATTTTGTTCTTAATATATATTAATAGAGGTGGCTTTGATGGTAGAAAAAATAAAAGAAACATACACTAAAGATGGAAAAGACTTAACAGAGCTAATACAAGAGTGGATAAACGAAAATACATCAATTTTATATTGTAATTATGAAGAAAAAAATATAAAATATCAATGTAGATAAGTAGGTATTTAAATAACTCTAAGACAAGGAGGTAATAATGCAAGAGTTATATAATAACTATTTTAACATATTAGATGATAGAATATGGAAAGTTGCAATATATGCCAGATTATCCCGTGAAGACGAAAAAGATGAGAAATATAAAGGTCAATCTGAAAGTATTGAAAATCAAATTAAATACTTAAAATCTATAGTTACTACAAAAGGTTGGCTTTTAGTTGATATTTACAAAGATGATGGCTATACAGGAACTAACTTTGATAGACCAGATTTTAAGAGAATGCTAGATGACATAGATAATGGAAAAATTAATCTTGTAATAACAAAAGATTTATCAAGGCTAGGAAGAGATTACATAGAAACAGGAATGTATATTGAAAAAATATTTCCATCAAAGAATATTAGATATATTGCAGTAAATGACAATGTAGATACATTTGACAAAAGAAATTCCAATAATGATATGACACCATTTAAAGCAGTAATAAATGATATGTATGCAAAAGATACTTCAAACAAAGTAAGGTCAACAATACTTACAAAAGCTATAGCAGGAGAATGTATAAAAGCATTTTTGCCTTATGGATATAAAAAAGACAATACAAATAAAAATAAAGTATTAGTAGATGAAAATGTAGCAGAAAATGTAAAGTTAATATTTAAGTTATATAAGTCTGGAAAATCCAAAACAGAAATTGCTAAAAAATTTAATGAATTAGAAATTACAACACCTCTAAAATATAAACAAGAAACCACAAATTACTATAATCCAAATTCAAATGTAACTTATAAATGGAATAGCACAGTTATAAACAAGATATTAAGAAACCCTATTTATGTAGGAGATTTAGTTCAGCTCAAATACAACAAAGTAAATTACAAAATAAAAAAAATTGCGAAAGTTCCTAAAGAAGAACAAATTATAATTTTAAATAATCATGAAGCAATTATAGATAGAAATACATTTAATACTGTTCAAGAAATGCTTAATAAACAGACAAATGAATGGAATTATTCTAATAGAAAAAAACACTTATTAACAGGATTAGTTTTTTGCAAATGTGGCAGTAGAATTACATATAACAAAAATCATGGAAAATTTTTTAGATGTGTTTGTTCCAGCTATAAAAAATATGGAAGTGAGTTTTGCTCTAATATTCATTTAAAAGAAGCGGAACTTTTAGAAATGGTTTCAAGCTCATTAAAGAAAAATATAAATATATATTTAAATTTAAAAGACTTAAAGTATCCTGTAATAGTAGTAAAAGATAATAAAACCCAAGAATTAGCAAAATTATCTAAAAAGAAAGAAGAAATTAATAAAACAATAGCTAATTTATATGAAGATAGGATATCTTCTACTATTTCGTTAGAAACATTTAAAGTTTTAATAAAAAAATATGAAAAGCAAAAAAAAGAATTAGATATGAAAATATCAGCAATTCCAAAAAACAAAGAATGTGTGCAAGATTCAAAATTAACTTCTAAAGAATTAGAAGAAACAATGAAACAATTACTAAAATTTGATACTATAAATGAAGAAAATAAAAGCTTAGTTTTCAAATTAATAGATAAAATTATAATAGATGATGATAAAATTACTATAAAATATAAATTTAATAATTTAGAGCTATAATTCCCCCAAAGCAAACCAAGGGTGGCCTTGGGAAGGAGGAATGTACTAATGTGGACTTATAATAAAACTTTACAATACCCAATTAATATAAAATGTCCAGACCCAAGACTTGCTAAAGTCATAATATCTCAATATGGAGGTCCGGATGGAGAATTAGCAGCATCTTTAAGATATTTATCACAAAGATTTGGAATGCCAGACCAAAATGCTAAAGCAATTTTAAATGATATAGGTACAGAAGAATTAGCCCACCTAGAAATGGTAGGAACAATAGTACACCAATTAACAAGAGGAGCATCAATAGAAGAAATAGAAAAAGCTGGATTAGGAGCTTACTATACAGATCATGGAGTAGACGTATACCCACAATCAGCAGCAGGAGCACCATTTACAGCAGCATATATAGCATGTAAAGGCGACCCAATAGCAAACTTACAAGAAGATTTAGCAGCCGAGCAAAAAGCAAGAGCAACTTATGAAAAATTGATAGACTTATGTAAAGACAATCCAGATGTAATAGATCCATTAAGATATTTAAGAGAAAGAGAAGTAGTACACTTCCAAAGATTTGGCGAAGCTCTAAGAGGAGTTCAAGAC
>CAKOYL010000031.1 GCA_934130705.1 uncultured Clostridia bacterium | reverse complement strand
TCCTTGTTGTGGTGCACACCATCCTATACCATGTGTTAATCCTGATATATCTTTTATTTCTTTTGCTTTTACCCATTTTCCTTCTTCTGGAATTGGTGCTGGTCCATGGTCTACTCCTTTTGCAACTTTGCACATTCCTTCTAATTCTTTTGAATAAATCATCTTTTTTTGCTCCTTTCAATATTTAATCTTTTATATTTGTTAGAATTGCTTCTAAATGTAATATCATTTTAATTTTTTTTCATTTTTTCTATGTTTTCTTTTGATGCTATTATTTGATTTATTGTTCTTTGATCTTGTGTTGCTACATATTCTATATTTTGCTCACTTCCATAATTTTCTGTATCATAGTCCACTATATTTTTTATATTTTTAATGTATATCCCTGTTTCATATCTTTCTCTTCTTCTTATGACTTTTTCGCCTAATAAATATTTTTCTAATATCTCTCTATCATTTTTATTAAGTTTTTCTTCTTTTATTCCTAAATAGTTGTACCTCCATATTACATGTCTTTCATAACTTGTAAATTTTGATTGATTTAAGTCTTCATAATCATATTCGACTTTAAATTTTATTCCTTCTATTACCATTGTTAAATTAGTCCATGTTGATGTTACTTCTATTTTTTTGAATTCTTCTCTTAATTGTGTTATTTTTTGATAAAGGATATTTACTAGCTTTATGTATTCTTTTTCGTCTAAGTTGAATTTTTGTGGTATTTCATAGACATTTACGGGGTTTTTCTTAAAAATTCCTTTTGGAATATAGTAAAAGAAAAGTTCCCCGGTTTTGTGTCCATCTATTCTATCCATTACAGAAGCATATAAATATAATTTTTCCCATTTTTCTGGTATCATATAGAATATTCTTCTTTGAATATCTTCGTACATCTCTTTTATTTTCTTGGTGTGTTTTAACATATTTACCTCTTATTCTTTGATTAATAGGCTTTCTCCTGTCATTTCTTTTGGTTTGTTTATTCCCATTAAGTCAAGCATTGTTGGTGCTAAATCTGCTAATTTTCCATTTTCTTTTAATTTATAATCTTTGTTATCTGTTATTAGTATTATTGGTACTGGGTTTGTTGTATGTGCTGTGTGTGGTTCTCCTGTTTTGTAGTCTATCATTTGTTCTGCATTTCCATGGTCAGCTGTTATTAATAAGTTTCCTTTTTTCTCTTCTATTATTTTTACTATTCTTTCAACACATTCATCTACTGTTTCTACAGCTTTGATTGCTGCTGGTAAACTTCCTGTATGTCCTACCATGTCTGTATTTGCAAAATTTAATATTACTACATCATATTTGTCATTTTCTAATGCTTCACATACTTTGTCAGTAACTTCATATGCACTCATTTCAGGTTTCATATCATATGTTTCTACTTTTGGTGATGGTACTAATATTCTGTCTTCTCCTGGATATTGTTTTTCTTCTCCACCATTAAAGAAGAATGTTACATGTGCATATTTTTCTGTTTCTGCAATTCTTAATTGTGTTAGTCCTGCTTCACTTATAACTTCTCCGAATGTGTTTTTTAATGGTTCTTTTTTGAATGCTACATGAACATTTGGCATTGTTTCGTCATAACTTGTGAAACATACATAATATAAGTTCATTTTTTTAGTTTCAAATCCATCAAATTCAGGATCTACAATAGCTCTTGTTATTTCTCTTGCTCTATCTGGTCTAAAGTTGAAGAATATTACTGAGTCGTTTTCTCCTATTTTTGCTACTGGTTCATTTCCATTGCAAATTACTGTTGGTACTACAAATTCATCAAATACTTCCTTTTGATAAGAGTCTTCTATTGCTTTTATTGCATCTCCTGCTTTTTCGCCTTCTCCATTTACTAAGGCATCATAGCATTTTTTAACTCTTTCCCATCTCTTGTCTCTGTCCATTGCATAGAATCTTCCAGAAAGTGATGCTATTTTTCCAACTTGTTTTTCTTTCATTTTTTCTTGTAGTTCTGCTATATATGTTTCTGCTGATGCTGGTGGTGTATCTCTTCCGTCTAAGAAGCAGTGTACATATACATCTTCAAAGTCTCTTCTTTTTGCCATTTCTAATAGTCCATATAAATGTCTATTATGACTATGAACTCCACCATTTGATAGCAATCCTAATATGTGTAATTTTGAATTATGTTTTTTACAATTTTCTATTGCTGATATAAATTCCGGATTACTGAAAAATTCTCCATCTTCTATTGATTTTGTTATTCTTGTTAATTCTTGATATACAATTCTTCCAGCTCCAATATTTGTGTGTCCTACTTCTGAGTTTCCCATTTGTCCTTCTGGTAATCCTACATGTAAACCACTTGTGAATATATCAGTGTTAGGATATTGTTTCATTAGTCTATCTATATTAGGTGTTTTTGCTAATTTTATTGCATTACCATCTTTGTTTTTGTTGTCTCCAAAACCATCTAATATCATTAGCATAGTTACTTTATCTTTCATCTTTTCTATACCTTCCTTCTGTTTTCTTTGTTAATTATTTATCATAATTAACTATTTTTGAAAATTCATCTGGTTTTAAGCTTGCTCCACCAACTAATCCTCCATCGATATCTGACATTTCAAATAAATCCTTGGCATTAGCTGATTTTACACTTCCACCATATTGTATTATAACTCTTTCAGCTACATTTTGTCCATAGATTTGACAAATTTTGTCACGTATTGCTTTTATTGCATCATTAGCATCTTCTTTTGTTGCTGTTTTTCCTGTTCCAATAGCCCATATTGGTTCATAGGCAATTATTGTACTTGCAACTTGTTCATCATCTAAACCTTCTAATGCTAATTCAGTTTGTTTTGTTATAACTTCAACTGCTTTTCCTGCTTCTCTTTGTTCTAATGTTTCTCCAACACATACTATTGGTTTTAGTCCATTTGCATATGCTGCTTTTATTTTTTTATTTACTGTTTCGTCTGTTTCATTAAAATATTGTCTTCTTTCAGAGTGTCCTATTATAACATATTCAACTCCTATTGATTTTAACATTTTGGCAGAAACTTCTCCTGTATATGCTCCTTTTTCTTCAAAGTGCATATTTTGTGCACCTATTTTTATGTTTGTATTTTGTGCTGATAATAAAGCATAAAATAAGTCTGTGTATGGCACACACAATATAACTTCGTTTTCTGTGTCTTTTACTAATGGTGCAAATGTATCAATAAATTCTATTGCTTCATTTGGAAGCATATTCATTTTCCAGTTTCCTGCTATTACTTTTCTTCTCATAATTTTTTCTCCTTTTGAAAATTTATTATATTAACTTTCATTATTATTTTATTTATCTAATAAACATTCTATTCCTGGTAGTTTTTTACCTTCTAAGAATTCTAGTGAAGCTCCACCACCTGTACAGATGTGTGTCATTTTATCAGCTAATCCAGCTTTTGCTACTGCTGCTCCTGAGTCTCCTCCACCAATTATTGTTGTTGCATCTAAATCTGCTAATGTTTTGGCTATTTCGTTTGTTCCTATTGCAAATTGGTCAAATTCAAATAGTCCTAATGGTCCATTCCAGATTACTGTTTTTGCATTTTTTAATTCATTTTTGAACATTTCTATTGTTTTTTCTCCAATATCAAATCCTTCCCATCCATCTGGAATGTCTGTCCATGCTACTGTTTTACTTTCTGTATCTGGTTTGAATTCTTTTCCTATTTTTGTATCAATTGGTAATAATAATTTTACTCCATTTTGTTTTGCTTTTTTCATTGCTTCTAATGCTAAACCTGTTTTTTCTTCTTCGCATAGTGAATTACCTACACTATATCCTTGAGCTTTGAAGAATGTGTATGCCATTCCTCCACCTATCATTAATGTATCTACTTTGTCTAATAAGCTATCTATTACTCCTATTTTGTCAGAAACTTTTGCTCCTCCAAGTATTGCCATAAATGGTCTTTCTGGATTGTTGATTGCATTTCCTAAAACTGTTAATTCTTTTTCTATTAAGAATCCTGATACTGCTGGTAAATATGCTGCAATTCCTGCTGTTGAAGCATGTGCTCTGTGAGCTGTTCCAAATGCATCATTTACATATACTTCTGCCATTGATGCTAATTTTTTTGCAAATTCAGGGTCATTGTCTGTTTCTTCTCTGTGGAATCTTACATTTTCAAGAAGCATTATTTCCCCTTCTTTTAAGTTTGCTGCTTTATTTGTTGCATCTTCTCCTATTACGTCTTTGGCCATTATTACTTCTTTATTTAATAGTTTTGATAATTCCTTTGCTACTGGTGCTAATGAGAATTCTGGTTTTACTTCTCCCTTTGGTCTTCCTAGGTGTGATGCTAATATTATTTTACAATTTTGTTCTAATAAGTATTTTATTGTTGGCAATGCTGCTACTATTCTTGTGTTGTCTGTGATGTTTTGTTCTTTGTCCATTGGGACATTGAAGTCACATCTTACAAATACTTTTTTTCCTTTCAAATCGATATCTTTTACTGTTTTTTTGTTCATAATTATTCCTCCTAAAAACAATTTTTAAATTGGCTCTTTTTATAATATTTACCAATTTACTAAGATAATACCATTTTATAACAAAAAAGAATACTTTTCAAGTATTCTTGTATTCTTTTTGTTATTTAATTTTCTACTGTTGTTTTAGTTTTTCTATTTCTTCTTTCGTTAACTTTGTTACTTCACTTATTTGTGATATTGGCATTTTTAGTTTTTATTCATTTTTAAGTTTTTAAAGTTTGTTTTCACCTCCAGTCATTATTATTTGTTTTTGGAAATTTTTTAGATTTTAATTTTAATTTCTTATGTCATTACTAAGCTGATTGAATAAAAAAATAAAGCCATACAATGTAAACAATTTGTATCGCCTTATTTTATCATATTTTATATATTATTTCAACGAAAACTTTTCGACAAAATTTTCCATTTAATTTATAATTTTACTCTCTTTTAATGCTACAATGCCACAAGCACTGAACGAAATGGATCTATGTCAAGTTTTTGGACACTTTTTTTGAGAATTTTTTTATTTTTTAATAGTCTTTCATTTTTCTTTCATACTGTCTGCTTTTCTATTTCTTCTGGTGTTCTATAATTTATAGCTGAGTGGATTCCCCTACGATTATACCAACTTTCTACAAATTCAAATATTCCTCTTCTTGCTTCTTCAAATGTTTTATATTCATGTAAATCTACATCTTCTATTCTTAAATTTGTTTCTTCCGATATTCTAAGTCCTGATCCATATATCAACATGAATATTGTTTTACATTCATAATTCTCACATGCATCAAAAAAGACATTAAGTTCTTCTTCACTTAATATCTTCAGTAATCTTCTTTTTCCTTTTAACATTGGTATTTGCTTTTGATTTATTAGCTTATCTAATACTACATCATATATAAATCTTATTATGCTGTTGTAATAATTTATGCTCCTTGCACTTAACCCTCTTTCTTCTTTTAAATATTTCAATATATAATCTCTTAATTCTTTTGTGGTAACTTCTTCCATTGGTTTGCTAAAATATTCTGTTATTTCTTTTCCTTTGTGATAATAAGTATACTTTGTGTATTTTGAAAATCCGTCAAAGTTCCATATCTTCTTGTAATTTTTCTAACAATTCTTTGTTTGTCATAAGCAAACCCCCTTAAAATATATTTTGCAAGTTACTTTACATAATTATATTTTAAGGGGTATTCTATATTTTTCAAGTATTTTTTTGTTATTTCTTCTTTTTTATTTACGACCACCGCGTTAGCGGTTTAGTGCACTAAAATAATAAAATAAATTAAAAAATAAGTTGTAAAATAAATGTAGAATATACTTATTATGCTAATTTTAGATTTAATTCTTCAAATAATGTATAGTTTGTATAAAACACTTTTTAATATTTCCCAATCATTTTTTCTAAAAATAAAGATGAGTTGAATTTTTCAGAATTTGTTTGAGTTAATGTTGATATTATTGTTCTTGATAGTATTAAAACAATATAATATTTCTATTTTTCTATTACAATATTTACGTTTTCTTTTAAACAAATTAATGGACAAAAACCACGATTATGATATCTATAAGCAAAAGAATCACTATGTATTACTCCGTCATAAAATGATTCAAATAAACATACTCCATCTCTAGCAGCAGCAGAAGCAAATAAAAATCCATATGCTTTTTCAACAGAATTTTTTACATACATTGAATCTGTTACTCCTATTTCCAAATTTGTAGTACCATTTATATAGTAAGTATTGCCTATTGGATTTATAGTTATTATTGGTGTATGATTAGTATTCCATGATGTAGCAAATTGTTGTAATGTTGGTCCTCCTGTTGCACTTTTTGCAATCCCTGTATTATCTGTAGTATCTAGAAAACTTGACCATTTTTCTGTATTTTTCATTATATTTATTAAATCTTCTCTATTTGTATTTACATATCCACAATACTTTGAATAAGCTTCTGTTGTTTGTATTTCACTTGGAAAGTATATATTTTCTATATAATCATCTGCCAATAAATATACATTTTCTTCATCCTTATAAAATATTCTCCATTTTACATTACAACCATTTACTGGTATATAATCTACATATTTTCCATAATAAGTTGAATCTATTTTATTTGTTGAAACTATTACTTTTTTATGCAAATCTGTTGTTGGATTTTTTTCGAATGCTAATATATCTGAAAATTCTGATTTTTTTGTTTCATTATTTACTTCTCCAAATGTTATACCCTCTATAGTTAGGCTTTTACCAATTAAAAAAGTATATTTTTTATATTTATCTACTTGCACCGCAATTGCTTCTAAATTTGTTAAATTACGTATATCTACATCTTGTACAGTTGAAGTAAGTCCATAAAAATATTTTTTTACTGTTGTTTCTTCTGAAGCTGCTATTGCTTTTGCAATTTGTAATAAATCATATACTTTATTGTTTGCCATACAATCTGTTTGTATTTCCATTAATTTTAGGTTTAGCACTTCTTTTGCTGATTCATAATTTTGCTTTTCTGTTGCTTGTTTTGTTCTTGTAAATAAACCATTTTTTTCTGTTAATGATGTTATTGCAACAACAGCTAAAATCAATAATATTACTATTGTTATTATTAACGCTATTAACGTTATTCCTTGTTTTTTTCTAAACATATCTTTCTCCTTTGTTTTATTATTTTAACACATATGCAGTTTCTGCTGAATTTTCATCTCTAAAATCTTCTGTATCATTTTAACATCTGCATTCAAATTATTACTGGACGAAATGGATAGAAAACTCTATGTTTCTTTGTGTATCGAAGTGCTACAAAGCGACAAGCACTGAGCGAAAGCCACGAGTGTGGCTCGCACTGCCATCGATGTCGTTGAATGCAAACGCACCCGCATTAGAACTATGGCCATAGTTACCACCACGTATGAAAAGCGGACTAGACGAATACGGAAAGTAAGAGTAGTCTCTGTTCCAGCTGTTTGAGCCACCACTTCTTGTTGATGTTTCTAGTATTGCATCTCCAAATCCATATG
>CAKOYL010000030.1 GCA_934130705.1 uncultured Clostridia bacterium | reverse complement strand
ATTGAATATAGACCTAAACGATTTGCAAGTGGTGCATATATTTCCATTGTTTCTTTTGCATTTGCAATTTGTCTATCCCTTTTTAGATATTTCAATGTTCTCATATTATGCAATCTATCTGCAAGTTTTATTATTATTACTCTTATGTCTTTTCCCATTGCTAAGAACATTTTTCTATAATCTTCTGCTTGTTGTTCTTCTACTGATGTAAATAGCATACTTCCAAGTTTTGTAACTCCTGCTACCATATCTGCAACTTCTTCTCCAAAGTCTCTTCTTAAATCTGCATCTGTTACATCTGTATCTTCTACAACATCATGTAAAAGTGCTGCACAAATTGTTGCTTCATCTAGTCCTACTCCAGCTAATATGTATGCTACATTTATTGGGTGTATTATGTATGGTTCCCCTGAACGTCTTTTTTGATCTCCATGATGTTGGACAGCATAATTATATGCTTTCATTATCGCTTTTGTGTCTACTCTTTTGCTTATTTCTTTTTTCTTTGCAATTACATCTTGTATTGTTATTTCTTTATTATTTTCTTGCATTTTGATTCACCTCTTACTTTCTATTCTGTTGTCAAAAAATGTCGTTCCATTTGACATTTTTTATATTGATTTTATTACATCTTTAAGATTAATTTGTAAACTATCAACTCCATTAAAACTATTTATTTCCAAATTTCCTACAACATCTATTTTATCACCAATTCTGTATTCATCAGCTAAATATCCTAAGTTAAAACCTATTGCATCAATTATTGTATTTTCGTCTTTTAAAGTCATTTTTATATGTTTTCCTTCTGTTAATGACCTAATTGAATCTATTTTTAGGTTTTTAAATGCAAATATTGGTGTTTTATTACCTTCTCCAAATGGCTCTAATTGTTTTAAACTTTCTACTATCTCTTTGTTTATTTCACTTAATTCAATTCTTGCATCTATATTTATTATAGGAATAATTTCGTTTATTTTTGCATCTTCAGCAACTTTTTCTACTTCTTCTGAAAATTTTTTAAAGTTTTCTTTTTTTATTGTTATTCCTATTGCCATTGCATGTCCTCCAAATCTCTCTATGCTGTCTTGGCATTTCATTAATGCATCATGTAAATCAAAGCCTGGTATACTTCTCCCTGAACCTTTTGCTAAATCTTCTTCATAACATAGTAAAATACTTGGCTTAAAATATAAATCTGTAATTTTTGATGATACTATTCCAATCACTCCATGGTGCCAATTTTCACCACCTACTATTATTGCATTTTTGTTAAATAGTTGTTTTTCTTCTATTTGTTTTATTGCTTCTTCATAAATTGATTTTTCTTTTTCCTGTCTTATTTTATTATAGTCATTTAATAATTGTGTTAGTCTATTTACCTCATAAACGTCTTTTGCTAAAAATAATTTTAATGCTTCATCTGCATGTCCCATTCTCCCACAAGCATTTATTCTTGGTGCAACTCCAAATGATATTGTGTTTGAGTCTATATTTTTATATCCTGATGAAATTAATAATGATTTTAATCCCATATTCTTAGTTTGCTTTACTAATAATAGTCCCAGTTTAGTTATAACTCTATTTTCATCAACTAATGGAACAATATCTGATATAGTTCCAACACATACTATATCTAAAAATTTTAAATACTCTTTTTCTTCAATATTTAATCTCATTCCTAATGCTTGAATTAATTTAAAAACTACTCCAACTCCTGCCAAATCTCTACATGGATATTCATTATCCTTTCTCTTAGCATCTACTACAGCAAGTGCATTTGGTAATTCTTCTCCCACTTCATGATGGTCTGTTACTATTGTTTCTATTCCTAATGAATTTGCATATTCAATTTCATTTACAGCAGAAATCCCACAATCAACAGTTATCATCAAATCATATTTTTGATTTGAAATTTTTTCAACTGCTGGAATATTTAAACCATATCCCTCTTCCAATCTATTAGGAATATAATAATCAACATTCATACCTCTATCTTCTAAGAAACTTTTTAATACTGTTATACTTGTTATTCCATCTACATCATAATCTCCATATATGATTACTTTTTCTTTATTATTTATTGCTTTTATTATTCTATTTACTGCAATTTCCATATCAGGCATTAAAAAAGGATTATGAAAATTTTGTCTTGTTGGTTCCAAAAATGTTTTTATTTGTTCTTCTTTTATATTTCTATTAATTAGTATTGAAGCTAATAATTTATTTAAATTATATTTTTTAGATATTCTTTCAGATTCTACTTCATTTGTCTCATATATTTGCCATTTTTTGTTCATATTCCTCTCCCTCATTATTTTTTATATATTGTATAACATTTTTGTTGATTTTAAAAGTATTTTACAAAAATTTATTTAATAATAAAAAAATAAAAAAGATTGGATGTTTTCCAATCTTTCTTATTTTTTTAAACTATATATTTTTATAATCTTGTATTTTTTTGTAAGCATATACTGCTGATATTCCGAATACTACTACTAACATTGTAGCTGGTAAAGCATCTTCTACACCTGTTTTTGGTAATGAAGAATTGTTGTAGCTACTTGTAGAATTTGTTGTGTTATTTGTTGTTAATACAGTTGTATTATTTTTAGCTGTATTATTTGTTGTTGTGTTATTTTTTGTAGTATTGTTACTTGTAGTATTATTTCCTGCAGTTGTATTATTACTTGATGTATTACTATTTAAAGTATTTGTTAAATCTGTAAAGTCATTTGCAGCAAAAACTTGGTTTGCCATAACAACTACAATAAGGCTTACAATTGCACCTATAACTATTTTTACTAATTTTGAATTTTTCATAACATTTCTCTCCTTTTTCTCTTATTATTCTACAACCGCATTTAATTATACCACATAATTATAATAAATGCAAATAATTAAAAATTCATTTCTTTTTATATTTTATACTTATTATTTTAATAAGTCAATATTTTTTTATTGTATTTTATTTTACATTTTTGTTACAAAAATATTACATTTTTAGACATTAAATTTAAATAATACAATATCTCCATCTTGCATTATATATTCTTTTCCTTCTGAACGTACTAGTCCTTTTTCTTTTGCTGCAACCATTGAACCTTCTCTCATTAAATCATCATATGATACAACCTCTGCTTTTATGAATCCTCTTTCTATGTCTGAGTGAATTTTTCCAGCTGCTTGTGGTGCTTTTGTTCCTTTTTTTATTGTCCATGCTCTTACTTCTGGTTCTCCTGCTGTTAAGAATGACATTAGTCCTAATAAATCATAACTTTTTTTGATCACTTTGTCTAATCCAGATTCTTCTAGTCCAAGTGCTTCTAGCATTTCTTTTTTATCTTCATCTTCTAAGCCTGAAAGTTCTTCTTCTATTTTTACACATAGTGGAATTACTTCTGCTTTTTCTTTTGATGCATATTCTTTTACTTGTTTTACTAATTCGTCATTTTCTGCATCTTCTAATTGTTCTTCAGATACGTTTGCTACATATAGAATTGGCTTTGTTGTTAATAAAAACATATCTTTTACTAGTGCTTGTTCATCTTCGTTAAATTCTAGTGTTCTTGCTGATTTTCCTTCTTCTAGTGTTTTTAATATTTTTTCCAATAAATCAATTTCTATTTGATATTTTTTATCTGCTTTTAAATTTTTTCTTGCTTTGTCTAATCTTTTATTTACTGTTTCTATGTCTGCAAATATTAATTCTAAGTTTATCGTGTCTATATCTCTTAATGGATTTACACTTCCATCAACATGAACTACATTAGAATCTTCAAAGCATCTTACAACTTCTACTATTGCATCTGTTTCACGAATGTGTGATAAGAATTTGTTTCCTAATCCTTCTCCTCTACTTGCACCTTTAACAAGTCCTGCTATATCAACGAATTCTATTACTGCATGTGTTGTTTTTTCTGGTTTATACATTTCAGTTAATTTATCTAGTCTTTCATCTGGTACAGCTACTACACCAACATTTGGTTCTATGGTACAGAATGGGTAGTTTGCACATTCTGCTCCTGCTTTTGTTATGCTGTTAAATAATGTACTTTTTCCTACATTTGGAAGTCCTACTATTCCTAATTTCATTTTTTCCTCCTAATTAGGATTAGGAAAAAGGTTGCTCCTTTTTCCTTTCCCCTTTGATTATTTTGATTTTGTTTCAACTTCTTCTTTTATTCTTGTTACAAAGTCGTCTACTTTCACTGTTTCATTTTCTGCATTTTCTCTTGAACGTACAGAAACTGTTCCTTCTTCCACTTCTTTTGCACCAATTACTAACATATATGGTACTTTTTCAAGTTGTGCTTCACGAATTTTATAACCTACTTTTTCGTTTCTGTCATCTAGTACAACACGAATTCCAATTTTGTGAAGTTTTTCTTCTACTTGTTTTGCATAATCACGTTGTGCATCTGTTATTGGTAATACTTTGACTTGTGTTGGTGAAAGCCATAATGGGAATGCACCTTTTGTTTCTTCAATTAAGAAGCACATAAATCTATCAAATGTTCCTAATATTGCTCTGTGAATTACAACTGGTCTATGTTTTTCTCCATCTTCTCCAATATATTCTAATTTAAATCTTTCAGGTAATAAGAAATCTAATTGACAAGTTGATACTGTTACATCATGTCCTACTGCTGATTTTAATTGGACATCTAATTTTGGTCCATAAAATGCTGCTTCTCCTTCTGCTTCATAGAAGTTTATTCCTAATTCTGTTAAGATTTCTCTTAATTGTCCTTCTGCTTTTTCCCACATTTCATCATCATCAAAATATTTATGTGTATCTTTTTTATCTCTTAAAGATAATCTAAATTCATAATCTTTAAATCCAAAGTCTTTATAAACAGATAAGATTAATTGTACAACTTTTCCAACTTCTTCTTTTATTTGGTCTGGTCTTACGAATAAGTGAGCATCATTTTGACACATTTCACGTACTCTTTCAAGTCCACAAACACTTCCGCTGTCTTCATATCTAAAGTCATGTGCTAATTCACCAATTCTTATTGGTAAGTCTCTATATGAGTGCATTTTGTTTTTGTATATTAACATATGATGTGGACAGTTCATTGGTCTTAATACCATTTCTTCATTGTCCATTTTCATAACTGGGAACATATCTTCTTTATAGTGATCCCAATGTCCTGAAACTTTGTATAATTCTGTGTTTGCAAGTGATGGTGTATATACGTGTTGGTAACCCATTTCTACTTCTTTGTCTTGTATATATCTTTCTAGTAATCTTCTAACTGTTGCTCCATTTGGTAAATACATTGGAAGTCCTGAACCAACTAATGGGCTTGTCATAAATAATTCTAGGTCTTTCCCTATTTTTCTATGGTCACGTTGTCTTGCCTCTTCTAATTTTTGCATATATTCTTCAACTTGACTTGCTTTAGGGAATGATATTGCATAAATTCTTTGTAGCATTTTGTTATGCTCATCACCTCTCCAGTATGCTCCTGAAGATGATAATATTTTTACTGCTTTTACTTTTCCTGTTTTCATTAAGTGTGGTCCTGCACATAAATCTGTAAAGTCTCCTTGTTTGTAGAAGCTTATTTCTTCTCCATCAGCTAAGTCATTTATTAATTCTTGTTTATATGGTTGTCCATCCATTAATTTTAAAGCTTCTTGTTTTGGTAAAGAAAATCTTTCTATTTCAATATCTTCTTTAATTATTTTTTTCATTTCTGCTTCAATGTTTGCTTTATCTTCATCTGTGAATGGTTTTTCTACATCAAAATCATAATAGAAACCATTTTCTATACTTGGTCCTATTGCAAATTTTACATTTGGGAATAATCTTTTAACAGCTTGTGCCATTATGTGTGAAGTAGTATGCCAGTATGCTTTTTTACCATCTAAACTGCTATCAAATGTTTCTATACTTACATTGCAGTCTTCGTTTAATTTGTGTCTTAAATCTTCTACTTTTCCATTAACAAGTCCGCATGTTGCTACTCTTGCTAATCCTTCACTTATTTTTTGTGCTACTTCATATATTGTAGTACCTTGTTCAACTTCTAATATTGAACCATCTTTTAATGTTAATTTAATCATTTTTATTCCTCCTAAACCTAATCAACCAATGGGGACGTTCTTAAATTGGTTGAAATTTTTTGAACCAATTTAAGAACGTCCCCATTGGTTCTCCACATAAGGAGTGCTTTTATTACACGGTTCCATCCTTGTTTTTTACTTAATTACAGATTGTAACGTATCTTACACGTTTGGTTTATTCGCCAAAACTTTTGAAGAGGTAGTTTTTCAAATATGTTTGCTTGTATTGGTTTCCAGCCTAGACCAATTTTCTCTGTAAGTAACCTTTATTTTACTTTTTCTCTTACTTGTTTTTTTATTTATATTATTATTTTAATCTCTTTTTGTAGAAAAGTCAATATTTTTTGTTTAGTTTTCGTCTATTTCTCTATCTCTATAAAAATTATATTTGATAATGTATTAGTGAGATAAATAATCTTGAATTTTAATAATGTCTTATAAAATTTTTTTGTTTGGAGCGATTAAGCTACAGCTTACGAACCATAATGCTCTCTTTCTAAAAATATTATATATGAAATCCTATTAAATTTCAATGGGAGTATGGAGAAATTTGTTATTCTATAGTATAATAATTGTAATTAAAATTTTTGGAGGTACAATATGAGCAAATTTAAAACAATGGTTAGAAAAGATATTGAACTTTGCGATGAATACATTGATAAGAATATGGCTACTCATTCAGAAGTTAATGCTTTATTAGGAAAATATGTAATGGATTATCCTGATTTTAATAAAAATATTATTTTCCCAGGTTATGAAACTAATGAAATTGAAAACATTAGAATAATAAAGTCAAAATTAGAATATTTACTAAATCGAAGTGACAACCCTGATTTATATAATAAGCTGAACAATTCTGGGATTACTATATCTAATATAAATAATAACAATAATACAAATAATGTTAATTTTAATATGAGTATTGAAGACATAAAATCAAATATTGATGAAAATACATATTTAAGTGATTCGGATAAAAAAGAATTATTAAATAAATTAGATGAGATAGTAGAATTACAAAAAAGCAAAGATAGTAAAACTAAAAAATGGGATAAAGCTAAAAAGATACTTGGATTTATACTAGATAAAGGTGCAGATATAGCAATAATGTATATTCCACAAATATTAAAAGCAATAAGTAATTAAGCAAATTTATGGAAAAAGACAAAGAGTTTAAAATATTTAATGAAATTATGAATGACGCTTTTTGGCTTGGATATATATTAGAAATAAAAAGAAAAATAACTGATTATAGCCAGAAAGAAATATTAAGTTCATTTTTAATTTTTTATTCTTCTATATTTGCAGAAGAAACTATAAAATCTAATTATGGTGGTTTAAGTGGAAAAAGAGATATTACACTAGAAGATATTGAAAATTTTAGAAATTACAATTTAAAATATTGTCCTTTTATTAATTCAGAAACTGCTATTAGAATAATGAAAAAAATGGAAGTTAACTTTAATCCAAATATATTTGATATAGTATTATATTTAAGTGATGAAAATTTATTAGATATAAATTTTAGAAATTGGGATTTAAATAAAAAGGAAAACTTTGAATTGTATGATGGTTTAGTGGCTACACCATCAAGGTGGCTAGAAATTCTAATGCCAGATATATATGTTAAAATATTAGAAGAAATGAAAGCATTATCTAAATGCTTTATAAATAAAATTACAGAATCCAAAATCAATAAAAAATCTTACTCTTCATATAAGTTATTTAAAAAAGGTAATATAAATAATAATGAAAAATTATATATATTACACAGATATGGACTAATAAAGACAACTATGTTTATTGATAATATAATTAAAGATAATATTTCATTTAATATTGGAAAATTACACTTTGATTTTAAAAATTTTATTATAAAAGCCAAAGCAATTATTATAGAAATGATTTGGAATGATAAAAAAGTTAGTATATCCAATAGCATCATAGATAAAATATTTGAAAAAAATAAAAGAGATATAAACGATAGTTTTTATTCCATAAATAGAAAATGCAGAAATAACCTACACTATTCTGATCATCATTTTTTGTCAAAAAAAGATATTACCATTCTAGATAAGTATCAAGACTTATATTTGAATAATGTATTAGAAACTTTTGACTCTTATATATTTTTAAAATTTGGTATATTTTATAATATTGGCTTATTTCTAGCAAAATTGGAGTATTGGAGTCGAACAGATTGGAAGTGATAAAATGTTAAAAAAACACTATTTAGTAACTAAAAAAATTTTTCAGGTAATATTGTACTTGACTGAAATGATTGGGATTTCATATTTATTAACAAAAATTACTAGTATATATCTTCCAACAGAAAATTTTATTGATTTTTTCGAAAGAATGACAATATTTTTTACATTTTATCAGATAATTATATTTGGAATATTTCAACAAT
The DNA here is from genome assembly GCA_934130705.1 of uncultured Clostridia bacterium. Next base: position 455 of record CAKOYL010000030.1, on the reverse strand, counting down.
TAAATGATATGAAGAAAGACGAATATCTTGCAATCCTTACAATGTATAAATATGTTGAACTATATAATTCAGATAAAAGAGAATACATTGCAAAGGATATAAAAAATCTAATACAAAAACAACTTGACAGTTCGATGCTTAACGATAACGATATTAGAAATGAATATTTGGAAATTAAGAAACTATTTGATAATAATCAAAAATTTGATGATACACTAATTAAAATAAAAATTATAAAATATGAGCATTGTTGTGAAGAAGCAACATTAAATTGGAAATTTTCTATCTTAACAAGATTACTTAAATAGTCAACTTTAATTTAAAAAAAATTTATTTATACTTTAACAGGAGATGATATAAATGTTGCGAGAAGTAAAAATTGAATTAACTAATAAATGTTCTAGAAATTGTAAACATTGTTCTAGTAATGCTACTAGTAGTATTGGTAATATAAA
>CAKOYL010000029.1 GCA_934130705.1 uncultured Clostridia bacterium | reverse complement strand
CATGGAGTTTTTACCATTCTTGGCATGTCATCTTCTAAATATCCAATTGCATTATCAACTAAATAGCCAACACAATCAACTAAACGAGTTTTTAATTTTAAATTTTTATCTATTGTAATTTCAACAGCCTCATTAGGAACGAACTTTGGTTCAGTAGTCATAATTGTACGACCGCCTGCACTTTGTGGCAATTCATCTTTTGCTCTTTCTTTTTTATACTCATTATCTATATTAGGAATAACAAGTAAATCCATAAATTTCTTGATAAAAGTAGATTTGCCTGTTCTTACAGGTCCAACAACTCCAATATAAATATCACCATCAGTTCGTTTGGCTATATCTTGATATAAGCCTATATTTTCCATCTATAATACCTCCTTGATAGACAAACTTTTATTAATATATATGGAACTAGTCATAATAATATGACAGACATATTAAAAAAACTTGATAAAAAAACTTTTATATGATAGAATTGGGCTGTTGAAATACATATAATATACAAAATCTGTTTTATTAGCAATAATAAAGCAGGAAAGGACGGAATTAAAATGGATAAATTACAAGATACAGTAAATATTTTAAAAGAATATAAGCAAGATCATATAATAAAATTATTAGAAAAATTAAATAAAGAGCAACAAGATGAATTAATAAAACAAATAGCAACAATTGATTTACATCAAATAATGGAATTATATAATAATACTAAAAAAACAATAGAATTTAAAGAAAGTAAAATAGAACCATTAAAATATTTAGACAAAGCCAAACTTACAGAAGAACAAAGAAATAAATTTGATGAACTTGGAGAAAAAGCAGTAAGAAATGGTGAATATGCAGTAGTTACAATGGCAGGTGGTCAAGGAACTAGATTAGGTCATCCAGGACCAAAAGGAACATTCAAACTAGATGTATATGGAAAAGGGAAATATTTATTTGAAATTTTAACAGAAAATTTAAAAGAAGCAAATCAAAAATATGGAGTAATAATACCATGGTACATAATGACAAGCAAGGAAAACAATCAACAAACAATAGAATTTCTAGAAAAAAATAATTACTTTGGATATGACAAAAATTATGTTACAATTTTTACACAAAGTGAATTACCATTGGTAAATGAAGAAGGAAAATTACTTATTGGAAAAGATTTTAAGATAAAAGAAGCATCAGATGGAAATGGCGGAACTTATTCATCTTTACGTGCAAGTGGATGTTTAGCTAATATGAAAGAAAGAGGAGTAAAGTGGATATTTATAGGTAGTGTAGATAATGCATTATTAAAAATGGTTGATGTAACTTTGCTAGGAATGGCCATAGATAAAAATGTTCAAATTGCTTCAAAATCAGTAGTAAAAGCAAATCCACATGAAAGAGTTGGAGTATTTTGCAAAATGAATGGACACCCAAAAGTAATTGAATATACAGAATTACCAGAAAAAATGGCAGAAGAAGTTGATGATGATGGAGAACTAAAATATGGTGAATCACATATAATGTGTAATTTATACACAATTAATGCAGTAGAAAAAATCAGTAATGAAATTTTAATGTATCACTGTGCACACAAGAAAAATTCATACATAGATGAAAATGGAAAAGAAGTAATACCAACAGAGCCAAATTCATATAAATTTGAATCATTTATATTTGATGCATTTGAATTTTTTGATGATATAGCTATTCTTCGTGGAAAACGTGAGGATGATTTTGCACCAGTAAAAAATAAAGAGGGAGTAGATAGTCCAAGAACTGCAAAGGAATTATATGAAAAATTCTATGCAAAGCAAGTAGTTACAAAATTATAATTATTTTTCAACCTGGTTTATACCTTAAGAAAGGAATGAGATTAAAAATGGAAAAATGTAAAATAAAAAACTTATATAATTTAGACGAGACAATTGCAAAAGAGTTACTAGAAAAATTCGAATATCCATGGGAAGCTTTACCGGAAATAAGTAAATTTATATTAGAAATAGGACCTAAATTAGACAACAAAATTTATGAATTAAAGGGAGAAAATATATGGATTGCAAAATCTGCTAATGTATATCCATCTGCATATATAAAAGGTCCTGTAATAATTGGCGAAAATGCAGAAGTTAGACATTGTGCTTTTATTAGAGGTAATGCTATTGTGGGAAATAATGCGGTTGTAGGAAACTCAACAGAATTAAAAAATGTTATATTGTTTAATAATGTACAAGTGCCACATTATAATTATGTAGGTGATTCTATATTAGGATATAAAGCTCATATGGGAGCTGGTTCAATAACTTCTAATGTAAAGTCAGATAAGAAATTGGTTATAGTAAAAGATAAAGAAGAAAAAATTGAAACGGGATTGAAAAAATTTGGAGCAATGATAGGAGACTGTGTAGAAGTTGGTTGTGGAAGTGTTTTGAATCCAGGAAGTGTTATAGGAAAAAATACAAATATATATCCACTATCATCAGTAAGAGGAGTTGTACCAGAAAACAGCATATACAAAAACAAAAATGAAATAATAATAAAAAAATAACTGTTTGAATTTAATAAAGTTGAATAAAATGTCCAGTAAATAATATTACTGGACATTTTACATTTGTTGATTTCCGGGTATAAAGTAATCTACAACTCCATAAATTAAAGCACCAATTATAGCAGCCATCCAAGAAATTGAATAACCAACTACAAAATACTGTGTAAAATATAAAATAATAGCAGCTAAAGCAAAACCGACAAATCCTTTTCCAAAAGGACTTGCATGTAGACCTGTAAATTTGATTATTAAATAATCCATTATTGTTAAAACAACTGCTGCAAGTGCTAATGCCCAAATATTACTTATAGTAAAATTAGGAGTGAAAAATGCAGTGATAGCAAGAACTATAGCAGCTGTGATTAATCTACCAACAATTTGCCAAACTGTAGAAGTACCTGTAGTACTGTTACTTTGAGAATTTGACATATCAAAAACCTCCTTATTTATTTTTTTATAATTTAATTTTTTCAAGGTTATATCAGTAGTATTTACAAGAAAAAAATAATTATACAAAAATCGTATAAATGGCTAAAAAATGTGAAAAATAATAATAAAATTTTGATTTTGGAGGCAATAATATGCTAATAACATTTTTTAGAGCAATTGTTTTATACATACTTGTATTAGTAGTAATGAGATTAATGGGAAAGCGTGAAATAGGTCAAATGCAACCATTTGAATTAGCAATTTCAATAATGATTGCTGATTTGGCAACTTTACCAATGACTGAAACAGGAGTACCAATATCAAATGGAATAATCCCTATATTAGGATTATTAGTAATGCACCTTACTATATCAATGCTAAATTTAAAAAGCACAAAAGCAAGAGAGATTATATGTGGAAAACCGGCAATATTGATTTTCAGGGGAAAGGTTGATGAAAAAGTTTTAAAAAAAGAAAGATTTACAATAAATGAGCTTGAAGAAAGGCTTAGAACCAATAATATATTTAATATAGGAGATGTTGAATATGCTGTTTTAGAGACAAGTGGACAAGTAACAGTGATACCTAAACCTAATAAAAGAGCAACAACACCAGAGGATTTTAATATAGAACCAAAATATGAAGGAATACCATATGATTTAGTTGTTGATGGGAAGGTAATGTATAAAAATTTGGAAAAGCTAGGAAAAAACTATGTATGGTTACAAAAACAAACAGAAAAATTTGGAATTAGACCGGAACAAGCATTAATAGTCACAATCGATGGGGACAATCAATTTTTTTGCCAACCATTAGAAAAGGATGGTGAAAAAAATGTTTAAAGAATCTGTAATATGTATAATAATAGTTGTAGTTATTTTTTCATTAGATATGTTTACACAAGACTATACTAATAAAACAACATTAGAGATAACAAAGATATTTTCAGACTTAAAAGAACAAATTTTAAAAGAAGATAAAGAACAAATTACAAAACAAATAGCAAGTTTAGAAGAAAGTTGGAAAGGAAGACATAATAAACTAGCTTATTATATAGAACATGATGAACTTGAAAAAATAGATACAGCAATTATATCTGCAAAAACTTATATCGAAACAGAAGATTACTCTTCAGCAGCAACAGAACTTGATGTTGGAAAGTTTGTACTTGAACATATTCAACGTAAATATGCATTTAATTTGGTTAATGTATTTTAAATCTATATGAGTTAAATTTTCTGGGGAAAAAATGAAAAAAGATTTTAATAAAATATATAAAAACAAAAGCACTAAGTATATAATTGTTTTTGGGAAAACAAAAATTTATACGAGGTGCTTTTGTTATGGATATAGTATCAAATGAAAAAGTGAATTTCAATAGTTTAGAACAAAATATTTATAAAAAAATGATGGAATTAGGAAGAAAGCTAATACAAGATGAATTAAGGATAATAGATAAGCTAATATTAGGTAATAGAGATTCTGATTTATTTAAGCCAAAAGACTTTCAACCAACAACAATAAAAAGTAGATTAGGAGAAATTCCTATAGCTAGAAGAAGATATAAAATGAAAATAAATGGGACAATAAAATATGTATATCTTTTAGATGAGTTACTAGAAATAAATGAGTTTGGTGAATACTCACAAAGTGTAGTAGAAATGATAACGAGAGAAATAACTAAGAAATCATATAGAGAAACGGCCAAAACAATATCAGAAGATACGGATAGCTATATCTCATATACTGCAGTAAGGAATATAGTCTTAGCCTTAGGAAAGAAAATAAAAAAATTAGAAGAAGAAAAAATAAAATTATATGAACAAGGAAAAATAGAAGGTTCAAAGGAAGTTCAATATGTGTTCTGTGAACATGATGGTATTTATGTTAAGAAACAAAAATCAAAGAAACAAAAAGGAAAAAAGAAATTTAGAGTGAAACATTTTAAAAATAAGAAAAATAAAAAGAGAAAAAGGAATGGAATTGAACTAAAAATTGCTGTAATCCATGAAGGAAAAGAACCAAGATATACCAACGATTATAAATTAAAAAATAAAATAATAATAGGAACAGCCTCAAAAGCCAGTCAACTAAAGAAAATCGAAGATGCTACAATAGGAACAACATACAAAGAACACAAAATAAGAAATGTAGTAATAAATGGAGATGGAGCAGATTGGACAGGAAGTATAGTAGAAGGAGCAAAAGAACTATTTCAGCTAGACATGGCTCATATACAAAAGAAAATATATATGGCAGTAAGTGATGAAGAGTATTTAAAAAAGATGCAGGAAATAGTTTATACAGAAAAAGCCCAAGACATATTTAGTTTAATATTTAATTACAAAGTAGAATTAGAAACAGATAATAAAATAGCTGAATTAGAGAAAGTAAGTGAGTTAGAGAAATATTTAAAGAACAACCAAGGTGGGATATTGAGATATCAATATAGGTTAGGATATAAAGAAGAACTAGAAGAGTACAGAGAAACACTTCCATCTTTAGGTTCAGAGGAAAGCCAAATGTACAGTGTATGTAGAGATAGAATGAAGAAGAATCGAACGGGTTGGAGCATAGAAGGAGCCGAAGCAATGTTGAAAGTAATAATGAACAAAATGAATGGAACACTAACAGAAGTTATAACAAGCGAGGCAAAAGAAAAAATAATAGAAGAACTATCACAAAGAATAGCAGAACCAGTAAAGGTAAAGAAAGTCAAATACAACGAGCTGATATATGCAGGCAAGTATAAAATAGCAGACAACTTTGTAGGAGGAAGCAAAAAGTTCATAATAGACCTATTAAAGGATAAAAAATGTAGTGAATTAATGTTAATAAATTAAACCTAAAAGTCAAAAAAATATATAGTATTTTTGGCTTATTAAAGTTGATTTTAAATAATTAATGTGATAATCTAAATGTAGTTTAAATCGAGAATTTAAAAATCAAATTATAGTTTAGTGCTTAAAAATATTGAAATCTAGGCGATTCCCCAACGAAAAAAACTCATACGATTGCCATAAAAAAGTGGACAAATTTGTAAAATTATGGTATAATATAAAAGATAAATAGCAAATGCCAAATTTGAAAGGAGAATTTTTATGTACAAGCTGAATTTGAAGAACGCAACAATCAAAACAATCCTTACTTGTGGAAAATTAACTATTTCTAGGTTGGAGTTCAAGGAAGGGAATGAGGAACACTATACATATACCAACAGACGGAGACTGGGATTGATTTTTACGACAATTTTGGGAAGGAAAAAGGTTACTATGAACTGGACTTCTTTCTTTGGAAAGGAGAAAAGCAAGACTTTTAACTATCGTGGTGGACTCATAATTTCCTGGTAATTCCAAAGCAAACTATCTAGAATGAAGATTTTATTCTGGATAGTTTGCAAATTTAATAATATTGAGGTGATTAGAATGGAAGAGAAAAAAATAAATTTAGCTCAAAATTTAGAAAATGATGGTGATAATATTAAGGAAACAATTAAAGGAGATTATTTTCAAAATAATGATTCTAATATAAAGGATAAAAATGAATATGAAGATGAAATAAAGAAAAAAATAGAGGGTATTTTAAAGAGAAAAATAGAAAAATTTAAATTTTGGAGCGAAGAGCAACTTGAACAAGCAAAAAATATTGTAGAAAATCAAACAAAGATGGCAGTAGATTATATATATGATATGGCTCAAAAACGATTAGGCGAAAAGAATGAAAATAAATATTTTAAAAAACTTGAAAAAAAGGCAGTTGAAATTGCAGAAAATGAAGCTCAAGTAAATCCAAATTTTGATATGGAAGCTGCTATAAAAAAAGAACAAGAAATAAAAGAAAAAGTTGAAAAAGGAGAAATTATTCCTGAAGAAGCATTAAAAGCATATTCAGAGCCAATTCCTGATATTGGTGGAGGAATGTTGAGTTCTCTTAGTAAAATGGGTATAAAAACATATGAAGATATTTATAAAGAAATGACTGAAAAAGAGAATGGCAAAAACAAAGAAAGAGCATTTAGAGACAGCCTATCAAAAGATGCTCCTTCATTAGAAGAACAAGCTTTGAATAGCAAAAAAATCCAACAAAAGTTTGCTGAAATAGATAAAAGCCGTGATGCAGTTAATGATAGAGAATATAATTAATAATAGGTAATAAATCCTAATACATTATTTTTTAAATGACTAAAAATACTACTATTTTTCTACGATAGTGATAGTGTAAAATAAAGTGGTTCGAGAGTATAGAAAAAGTTGTGTAAATAAATCTTTCCGTGATAAAATATAAAATATCAAGGAGGGATTTTTCTATGGGTAAGAAAATGATTCAGATTTAGTGTCTAAATATTCAAGAACAGCAAAAAGTGTATATCCTATAGTATTTATTGATGCTACTCATTTTCATGTTAGAGATAATGGACAGATAGTAAAAAAGCAGCCTATGTTGTGTTAGGAATTGATAAAGATGGAATGAAAAAAGTTTTAACAATAACAATTGGAGAAAATGAAAGTTCAAAATATTGGAGACTGTATTAAACGAGCTTAAAAATCGCGGAGTACAAGATATTTTAGTATTATGTGCAGATAGATTGACAGGACTTAAAGATGCAATATCAGCAATATACCCTAAGACGGAATATCAAAGATGTATAGTGCATCAAATAAGAAACTCTTTAAAGTATGTACCATATACAGATAGAAAAGGACTTGCTAATGATTAAAAAACAGTTTACAAAGCAAGTACAGAGGAGTTATGGTATACTAACTTATTAGAGTTGGAAGAAAAATGGAAACATAAATATCCTGGTGCGATTCAAAGTTGGATAGATAACTGGGATGTACTTTCAGTATTCTTTAAATTTTCTGCTGAAATAAGAAAAATAATGTATACAACAAATGCGATAGAAAGCTTAAATAGTACCTATAAACGAATAAATCGAAACAGAAATGTATTTCCAACAGACATGTCTTTATTAAAAGTGTTATATCTATCAACATTAAAAGCAGAGAAAAAATGGTCAAGAATGGTTGATAAATGGGATTTATGCTTATCTCAATTTAGAATTATGTATGAAGGCAGAATATAAAATAAAGCCCTATTGAACTTACACAACTTTTTCTAAAGTATTGATTTTTTTGAAAAATATTATTAAAATAATGTTAATAATAAAAATATTAAATTTTTTTAAGTTGTCAATCGGAAGGAAATGCGATTGACACAACTTTTACGATAGTCTCTTTATTAATATATATTATTAGATTGAAGTTCTTCGATAATAAATTTATTTGTGTTGATTATAGCTATAATAGAATTGCAACTATTAATAATGTTTTCTTCATCAAGTTCACTTTTTATATTAAAATCTAAAAAGTATTTATCGTGTAATCTAATACAAATCTTATTTTGAAAAATATTTACTTCTAAATTTATATTCTTTTTAGCTAATTCAACGAAACAAGCTAACATCCTATTAGTACAATATTTATTTAATAAATTAGGATTGTCAGTTTCTATTTCATAATATTGGTTAAAATCTTCATTAGATGCTTGTATAGCATTTTTTAACTTCAAACTGTCTAATTTCCTATTACGTATTTTTATAGATATAGGTATATTAAAAGTAAGTGTATATATACTAGCTATTCCACAGAATAATGTAGCATACCAATAACCATATGCACCACCATCTTTAAACTTAGAATGAACTTTTGACATAATTAAATTTGTATTACTATTTAATCTAATATTATCTGATGATTCATATGCTTCATGACTATTTGAGAATCTCATGCTTTCATAAAGTTCTTGAGATATACCATAACTATGATCATATTGACTATTAGTAATTACATATTCAATTATAGGTTTACAAATTCTTTCACAAAATATATCCTTGTATTCTTTTTCATTTGTTTCAGAATTATCTACTGAAAAGTTTTCTTGAACTGTTCTTCTAGGTCTTACTACTAATTTATATATTACATAACCGAAACAAACTATCATTGCAATAGGGATTATTGTTTTCATTATAAATAAAGAAGCTTCTCCTGGTTTATAATCAGGTGTCATATCACTAATCATAAATTTAGCCATTAAAAAAATAAAATAAAACTTATTATTTCAAAACCAATTTTCGATAGACTACGTGAAGCTACAGCTTTTGCCACAGATTTTTTTTTATTAATTTCTTCTTGTTTTACGGCATTTTTCTTTTCTTCTAATAATTGATAATTTTGATTATATAATTTTTGATATAATTCTCTTATTTTTTCTGACATTGTTTACCTCCAAATTTAAAATGTTTTCTTATTCGATTATACAATACTTTATAAAAAATAACAAATAATTATGAAATTTTGGTATAAATATTTTTACCAATTAAGATAATTAAAAGCAAAAAAATCAAGCCAACTAAATCGACTTATATATTGTGAAATGATATTCACTTTTTGTTTCCTTCAAACTCACTTGTATCAATAATTACAAACAGTTTGACGAAAACGCATTATGGAGCGGGTGACGTAGTTATTTACAACTTTTCTCTCTTGACGATTTATACAAATATCAATCAATTTCCTTTATTATATAATTTTTTTTATAAAATACAACACCAATAATTAAAAATTTTAATTATTGTATATAAGCTGAATTTTTTATTTTTCATTGGTAAAAGCTCATAATTATGATACGATTAAATAATAACAAATAACCCTTAGACTTAATCTAAAGGTTATTTGTAATCAACTTGACCGTCTTTCAGGTCTAAATGTCTTCTTAATTTGAGTGTATTTCAACTCATAGCAGAATT
>CAKOYL010000028.1 GCA_934130705.1 uncultured Clostridia bacterium | reverse complement strand
ATGGATTATAAAGATTTAGCAAACTTAATATTTCCAGATGCAAAGGAAATATCATATTATGAAGAAAAATACCCAGAAAGAAATTTACCAGAAGGAGCAATAGTAACAAGATTTGCTCCAAGTCCTACAGGATTTGTTCATATTGGAGGTTTATATCAAGGGTTAATTGCTAGAAAATTAGCAAATCAAACAAATGGAGTATTCTTCTTAAGAATAGAAGATACAGACCAAAAAAGAGAAGTTGAAAATGGAATTATTGGAATAGTAAATTCTTTAAAAGATTTTGGATTTGAACCAGATGAAGGAATGATTTCTGAAAATGAAGGAAAAGGAAATTATGGACCATATAAACAAAGTCAAAGAAAAGAAATTTACCAAGCATATGCAAAATACTTAATTGAGCAAGGAAAAGCATATCCATGTTTTTGTACTCCAGAAGATGTTGAAGAAATAAGAACTAAACAAGAAGCTGCAAAAATTAGACCAGGTTATTATGGAGTTTGGGCAAAATGTAGAACTATTCCAGTTGAAGAAGCTATGAAAAGAATTCAAAATGGAGAAAATTATATAATAAGATTTAAATCTCCTGGAAGAGAAGACAGAAAAATACAACATCATGATGTTATTAAAGGAAAGGTTGATTTCCCAGAAAATGACCAAGACATAGTAATTATAAAAGCAGATGGTTTACCAACATATCATTTTGCACATGCAGTTGATGATCATTTAATGCATACAACACACGTAATAAGAGGGGATGAGTGGTTATCATCAGTACCACTACATTTACAATTATTCCACGAGTTAGGATTTAAAGCTCCTAAATATGCACATATTGCACCAATTATGAAAAATGATAATGGTAATAAAAGGAAATTAAGTAAAAGAAAAGACCCTGAGGCTGCAGTAAGTTATTATGCAGAAGAAGGAATTCCAGCAGAAGCAGTTAAAGAATATTTATTAAATATTGCAAATTCTAATTTTGAAAACTGGAGAAGAGCTAATCCGGATAAACAATTAGATGAATTTGAATTACAATTAAATAAAATGAGCGTTAGTGGTGCATTATTTGATATGGTTAAATTATTAGATGTATCAAAAACTGTAATATCAAAAATGACTGCTGAAGAAGTATATGAAAATGCTAATATGTGGGCAACAAAATATGATGCAGAATTAAAAAAATTATTAGAAGATAAAGAATATGCTTTAAAAGTTTTTGGAATAGAAAGAGGAAACAAAAAGCCAAGAAAAGATATTTCAAAGTGGTCAGATGTAAAAGAAAATATTTCTTATATGTATGATGAAGAATTTGCAAAAGATGAAAATGAGTATCCTTATCAAGTTATAAATGATAAAGAATCAATTTCAAAAATATTAAAATTATATGTAGAAAAATATTATGATGAAAATGATGACAAACAAGCATGGTTTGATAAAATAAAAGAATTAGCTGGAGAAATGGGTTATGCAAAAGAAGTAAAAGAATTTAAAGCAAATCCAGATATGTACAAAGCTCATGTTGGAGATGTAAGTACAGTATTAAGAATAGCTTTAACAAAAAGAACAAATACTCCAGATATGTATGAAATTATGAAAATATTAGGAAAAGACAGAATGGCTCAAAGATTTAACAAAGCTATATAATTTATTATAAAAGTAGAGGAAAATTATGGAATATAATAAATATGAAGTTGGAGATATTGTTAGAACCAAAAAACAGCATCCTTGCGGAAGTAAATTATGGGAAGTTACACGAATAGGTGTTGACTTTAAATTGAAATGTCAAGGGTGCGGACATATAATAATGTTGCCAAGAGAAAAGGCATTGAAAGCAATTACTAAGAAAATAGAAAAAGAATAAAATTAAGAAATAGTATTTGTTGAGAGGTAAAAATATATGGAAAAGAAATATCTTGTTTCAGAAACAACCAAAGAAGAAAGAAAAGAAATAGTTCCCAAAGCTCAAGAATACATCAATGAAATAAATAGTATAAATTGGAATAATATAGAATTAGAAGATAAAGCTTTGAAATTTTAAAAATTAATTGCTGGATTATGGCAAGTTCATCCATTTAGAGATGGAAATACTAGAACTATTATTACATATGCATTTAGATTTGCTGAAGAACATGGATTTAAAATGGATAGAAATTTGATTTTAAAGCATTTTGGATTTGTAAGAAATTCTTTAGTAATGGCTTCTCTTGGTGAATATTCAGAATACGAACATTTAGCACTTATAGTAAAAGATGCAATAAAAAATGAACAAGAAAGTGTTGAAAAAAATAATACAAAAATTGATAAAATTAAAGAGAAAAATGAAGAAGAAAGATAATAGGTAACATTTTACAAATTTCTACATAATATATAGTATAACATCATAAAAAATAAGGTGTTATATGGAGGTGACTTTTATGGAGCCACAAGAAGTATTTTACTGTAAAGAAAAGAAAGAAAAATGTAATAATAACAAATGCTTCGGTATTGTTACTATTATATTAGCAATAGCTTTAGCTTTTGTCGTAGGATTGTTAGTTGGTGCTGCTGCTATAGCTACAGAAATCTTAGCATCTTTTGCTGCAATAATAGTATTAGCTGTAATTCTTGCATTACTTTTAATATTATCAATAATAATAATGATTTGTAATAGAAAGAAAGACAAAAAAGAAAAATGCTGTCACTAAAATTAAAAAATAAAAGTTTGGGAGAAATGGTATAGCCATTTTTTCCAAACTTTTTATTTTTAAAATTCTAAATATATTTTTCTATTTCATTCCAAACATCATCCATATAAACTTTTCTTTCAGAAGAGAAAGGAAAAGTAGGAATATCTCCAATAGGGTTTAAAGCTTTTTGTAATTTTATAGCTTCAGCAGATACTTTAGTAACTGCAATTTTATCAGCTTTATTAGCCAAAATTATACAAGGAAGACCTGAACGAATAACATAATTGTACATTAATCTATCATTTGCGGTAGGGGTATGGCGAATATCTACTAAAAATATTATTAATGAAATTTGTCTTCTATTGAAAAGATATTCTTCAATAAAATTACCAACTTGTTCTTGTTCTTTTTTAGACATTTTACTAAAACCATAACCAGGCAAATCAACAAAATAAAATTTTTCATCAATATTATAAAAATTAATTTGTCTAGTTTTACCAGGTTCACTACTTGTCCTTGCTAATTTCTTTCTGTTTATCATAGTATTTATAAAACTAGATTTTCCAACATTAGATTTTCCAACTAAAACAATTTCGGGAAAATCATTTTTGGGGTATTGAGCAGGTTTTACTGCTGAAACTTCAAATTTTGGATTATTTACTATCATTTAAAATTTTTCCTCTCTTCTTATTTTTTAGGAACTATTTTTTCAGCTCCACCCATATATGGTCTTAAAACTTCTGGAATTGTTACACTTCCATCTTCATTATAATTATTTTCTATTACAGCAATTAGTCCTCTAGGTGTTGCAACAACTGTATTATTTAATGTATGTAAGTAATAATTTCCTTTTTCACTCTTTACACGAATTCCTAAACGTCTAGCTTGAGCATCTCCTAAATTTGAACAACTACAAACTTCAAAATATTTTTGTTGTCTTGGGCTCCAAGCTTCAATATCACATGATTTTACTTTTAAATCAGCTAAATCACCAGAACAACAATCTAATTGTCTAACTGGGACATTCCAACTTCTAAATAGATTAACACTTAATTTCCACATTTTATTGTACCAATCCATTGATTCTTCAGGTTCGCATAAAACAATCATTTCTTGTTTTTCAAATTGATGAACACGATATAATCCTCTTTCTTCTAATCCATGAGAACCAATTTCTTTTCTAAAACAAGGTGAATAAGATGTCATACATATTGGTAATTCATCTTTTTTAATTAATTGTTCTTTAAATTTTCCAATCATAGAATGTTCAGATGTACCAATTAAGAATAAATCTTCACCTTCAATTTTATACATCATTGCATCCATTTCTTCGAAACTCATGACACCATTTACAACATCACTACGAATCATAAATGGTGGAATAGCATAAGTGAAACCATTATTAATCATATAATCTCTAGCATATGCAAGCATAGCTTCGTGTAGTCTGGCAACATCACCAATTAAATAATAGAAACCAACACCACTTGTACGTCCAGCAGATTCTTTATCTAATCCATTAAATCTTGCAATAATATCTGCATGATGAGGAATTTCGTAAGTTGGAACAGTTGCTTCTCCAAATCTTTCAACTTCTACATTTTCACTATCATCTTTACCAATAGGAACAGATGCATCCATAATATTTGGAATTTTCATCATTCTTGATTTGATTTCTTCTGCATATTTAGTTTCTAATTTTCCATTTTCTTCAAGTTTAGAATTAATTTTTTGAACTTTAGATTTAATACTTTCAGCTTCATCTTTTTTTCCAGTTCTCATAAGATTTCCAATTTCAGCACTTAAAGATTTTCTTTCAGCTCTTAAATTATCTCCATTTAATTTTGCTTCTCTATTTTTTTTATCTAAATCAATTACTTCATCAACTAAGTGAAGCTTTTGATCTTGAAATTTGTTTTTGATGTTTTGTTTTACTACATCTGGATTTTCTCTTAAAAATTTTATATCAATCATCTTTGGCCTCCAATTTGATTTTTTCATTATAATATGGATATTATATAATATTTTTACATAAATATCAATAAATTGGAAAAAATATGGAAAAAATGTGTGTGAATAATTAATAAAAATTTAAAATTAATAGTTGTATTTAAATTTTTGTTATGATAAAATTCTTTCAAGGAGAATTAAATGAAAAAGTTAAAAAAGAAATATATCATGATTTTAGGAATATTAATACTTCTTATTATACTAGGAATATTAAGTCAAACTGGAGCAATCAATAGAATAATAACAAGATTAACCAAGGGAAAACAACTAAAAGATATTTCTTGGGAGACTTGTAGTGTTGATGATGAAAATGAAATAGGACAAGTATTAATTAAATTTCAGAATGAAAATGGAATAAAAAAATTAACATATAATACAGAAGATGGGAAAACACCACTAACAGTAAAAGCTAATGGAAAGGCAGAAATTGCAATAGACTATAAAATGAAAGATGGCAATAGTTACAAATTTGCGGTAGAATATAGAAACGGACAAACAAAAGATTTTACGATAAATTATGAAATACCAAGAATTCAAGGAAATTATAAATTAGATGATGGTATCTATGTGTATGAACCAGATTTAACAGAAGGATTTGTCAAAAATAAGACTAGATATTTATATATGAATGATTCAGGAACATTAGTACCAGGTAATTGGATAACAGATGAGGAACCACAAAATTGGTATAATTATAAAGAACAAAAATGGGCTAATATTTATGTAGAAAATGAAGGTTTAGATAGTTATCTAGTTTGGATTCCACGATATGCTTATAAATTAGATAGCCAAAATCAAAGATCAGATGTAAAATTTATAAATGTTTATAATGAATATATAAATCCGGAAACTGGTGAAAAAACAGAATGGAGTGAATTAAAAGAACAGGGATATCAAGTACCAGAAGCATTTATGTTTGGAATAACAAGAATACCTGGGTATTGGATGAGTAAATATCAATTATCAGAATTAGGAAGTAGCTATATAATTGATTATTATTTATCAACTAGTGAAAATAGTTTAAATGCAACAAATTTAAAAACAAGTACAACAAAAAATATAGCAAAATATACGTATGCAATTAATGGAAAAATAGTTAATGAATCAGAAAGTGCTGCAGACTATCAGTTTGCAAATGTTGGAACAGATGTAAAAATAATTAATATTACTGCATTAGATGCAGATGGTGCAATAATAGGAAGTATGACAAAAGAACTTGAAACTATAGAGGTTAATAAACCGGAATTAGACGGATTTGATAAAGATACAACATTTTATGTTTATTGGGATGAAAATGGAAATGAACATAATGAAATACCAATAAGTCAAGATCCACCAGATGGATGGTATAATTACACATATTCAAAATGGGCTAATATTGTATCAAGAAATAATGGAATAGAAACATATTTAGTATGGATACCAAGATATCAATACAAATTAAATAGCACAAGTCAAAGAAGTAGTGTAAAATTTATAACTGGAACAGGAACGGATACAACTACAGGATATCAAATACCAGAGGCATTTACATTTAATGGAAAAGAATTGACAGGATATTGGATGAGTAAATATCAAATATCATCAGAAGAAAGTAATGAAAAATTAAAAGTGGAAATGACAGCAGGAGATACGTATATTAACATCAAAGAAATACAAGGAACTTTAGTAGATGAGGCTAAAAAAGCAAATACTGAATTAAAAATAGAATATTATTTAAATGGGGAATTGAAGCATACTGGAAATGATACAAATGAGTATTATAAATATGACGGATTAGAGTTAAATAAAGAATATACAATTAACATTATAATAAGAAATAGTACAACAGATGCGTATATAGGAGCTATTACAAATAAAGTTACAACTAAAATTGCAAATGAACCTGATATATCAGCATTTGACAAAAATACAACATATTATGTTAGATATAATGATGACGGAACAGAAAAAGAAAGAAGAACATTATCAGAAGGTGCACCAAGTGATTGGTATGATTATAGTAATAGTAAGTGGGCAAATATTGTAACAACAGCAAACGGAACAGAAACATTTATGGTTTGGATACCAAGATATGAGTATATGATATTATCAGATAGAGATAATGTAAATAAACAAAATAGAAGGACAGAAGTAAAATTTATTACTGGTACAAGTACTGAAACAAGTACTGGATATCAAATACCAGAAGCATTTACATTTGGTGGCAAAGAATTAACAGGGTATTGGATAAGTAAGTATCAGTTGAGTGAATAAGGAGGAAAGAGATGGATATAAAAAAGAATAAAATTATAATAACGATATTCATAATTTGTTTATCAATATTTTTTATAAATCCGTTAGAAAGTAAAGCTGCATTACAAAGCAATGGAGGAACTTCGGCAACATATAATATAGAAAATTGGTTAATTAAAATAAGAAAAATGGAATCATTAGGTGGAACTTTTGGATTAAATGCAAATATTGATGGGACAACATTGTTAGATAGTGGAGATTCTAATAATTTTGACTCACATATGGAATTAAATACAGAATATGGAGCAATGGCAATTTTAAGTGCATCACCATATGGAAACCCAGCAAAAATAGAGAATGGTGGAACTACTACTGGGAATAGTACAGGAGTTGTTATAAATCTAAATTCAGAATTGGTTTCGGCAGGAACTATATCTCCTAGTGCAATATATCAAAATGCGGATTCAAGATATAAAAATTTATATACTACTAGCTATGTTGCCAAAAGAGGAGATGCGGTTGAAGAAACTAAAGGATGGCATGGAAGCACTGGAATGAGTTGGTTAGATTGTAAAGATACCTCCGACCATGAAGTAAATGCTAGTGTTGTTACTAGAGCTTCATCTGGCGGTATATTTTCATATTATGGTTATGCTAAAGAGTTTCCAAAATGGGGACGGGTCAGATTGGAGTGGTAATTATTATCCGTTTTCATTCAGAACAAGAGCCGTTGTAGTAGTAGGCCAAGGCTTATAAAAATTAATAAAAAACAAAAAATAGGGTAAAATTATAAAAAGGAGAAAAATATGTTAATCGAAATAATCAAATTTATAATTTACTCTATTTTTATTGTTATAATATCAAAATATGTTTTAGTAACAACGCTAAGAAAATTAGCTGAAAGTTTAAAATTGAAACCTAAAACAGTAGGAAATATAGCTGGATATGCAACATCAATTCCAGAACTTTTAACAATAACCACATCAAGTATAAGAGGACTATCAGGAGCTAGTGTATATAATATAATAAGTTCAAATGTAATAAATCTTATTCAATATATAGGAGCAATAGCACTAAATAAAAATTTTGATAAAATAAAAAATAAAGCAATAATAACAGATATAATATTAGTAATTTTTACAATTATAATACCAATAATTTTACTAAAATTAAAAGTTGAATTAAGTTTAGTAATTGTACCAATTTTCATAATTTTATATATACTATTTAGAATAATAAATGATAAAGTTCATAAAATGTATTTAAAACAAGAAGATCAAAAAATAGATTATGAAATAGAAAAAGAAGAGGAAGAGGCAAGTAAGAATAGATTTCAAACAATAAAATATATAATATACTTGATAATAACAGGAGTATTACTATATTTTATAGGTGAAAAATTAGGAAATACTCTAGAGAATTTATGCAAATTATTTAATATATCAGAAGCTATTATCGGAATATTATTAGGTTTTACAACAAGTATACCAGAATTAATGACATTCTTTGAATCTCAAAAACATTATAAAAAACAAGAAGACGATATGCTGGGAATTGTAGAAGCAACAAATAATTTATTAACATCTAATATTTTAAATTTATTTGCAATACAAACAATAGGAATACTAATATCAAGCATTTTATAAATTACTGTTGACAATTATAAAAAAAGTTTGTATTATAGTATGGATAAATTACAAGGAGGAAGTTTGAAAAATAATTGTAAAATACAATATTTTTAATCAAATTTTGTGCCTTGAAAGAAAGGAATGACAGAAAAAATGGAAGAAATAAACGAATATGGAAAAGAATTAAAAAAGATAAAAAATTATATAACATTATTTCCAAATCAACCAAAATATTTAGTTAGTGCAAAAACGGGTATTTCATTGGATATAATAGATGCATTAATTGAAAACGGACTATTAGAAGAAAGAGAAGGGACATTAAAATCTGCAAGTATAAGAAGAAAATTAAACTTAGATAAAAAAGCTCAAATTATAAATGGTATTGGAAATTATGAAAAAAATACATTAAGTAATTCTAATTTACAAGAAAAGAGAGAAGAATCTAAACTTGTAGTAGATTTAAGAAAAATGAAAGTACAAAATAAAGAAGATGATTATGAAAGATAGCAAAAAATCCAACTAGTGTTGGATTTTTTTACTTTTGAAAAATTTTTAGTTAATGTTAGCCATTTTCCTAGCTTTGTCTATAACATACTGTAATGTTTTTGGAGACAATGGCTCTAGTGCTAGTATAGAATAAGCACTGCAAGGAAGGATGGTTATTATGGCTAAAGTTTTGGATTTTTGCCAAAAAAATTTTTTCCGGCTAAGCACTATGTAATCCTGTGCTTGTAACTTAGAAGGTTCAATTTTGATATCATAATAGTTTAAAATTTTCATGTTGCAATCCTCCTTATTAAATACTCTATTATTATTATAACATAAAAATATTAAGTTTAGAAGAAAAAAATTGCTATTCACAAAAAATTCACAAAAAAATTAGCAGAATGTATTGACAAGTGCTAAAAAAGGATATAATATATATAAAGATTAGCAATCAAACTAAAAGAGTGCTAAAAGAGGTGAGAAAATGCTAGACGATAGAAAAAAGAAAGTATTACAAGCCATAGTAGAAGAATATATCAATACAGCAGAACCAGTCAGCTCAAGTGCTTTAACCCAAAATGAAGATTTCAAATATAGCAGTGCAACAATCAGAAATGAAATGGCAGATTTGGAAAAAGCAGGATATCTAGAAAAAACACATACATCAAGTGGAAGAATACCATCAGAAAAAGGATATAGATACTATGTAGACGAACTATTAAAAGATGACAACATAAGTATGGAAGAAATTAAATATATAAGTGACAAATTAGAAACAAAAGTAAATGAAATAGAAGACTTAACAAAAATTGCAACAACAACAATTTCAGAAATAACACATTATACAACATTAGCAATTGGACCAAGTTCACAAGATTTGCT
>CAKOYL010000027.1 GCA_934130705.1 uncultured Clostridia bacterium | reverse complement strand
GATAGACAAATTGCAAATGCAAAAGAAACAATGGAAATATATGCACCACTTGCAAATCGTTTAGGTCTATATTCAATGAAATGGGAATTAGAAGATTTGTCATTCAAATATTTATACCCAGAAGAATATCATGAATTAGTTGAAGGAATAGACAAAAAAAGAGAAGAAAGATTGAAATTTATAGAAAAAATAATGGGAGATATTCGTGTTCAACTAAAAAAACAACATATAGATGCAGAAGTAACAGGAAGAGCAAAACATTTATACAGTATATATAGAAAAATGAAAAGAGACAATAAAACATTAGATCAAATATATGACCTATTTGCTTTACGTATATTAGTAAATTCAATAAAAGATTGTTATGCAGCATTAGGTGTAGTACATGAAATGTATAGCCCAATGCCAGGAAGATTTAAAGACTATATAGCAGTGCCAAAGCCAAATATGTACCAATCAATACACACAACACTATTAGGAGACAAAGGAACACCTTTTGAAGTTCAAATTCGTACTTGGGATATGCATAGAATTGCAGAATACGGAATTGCAGCACATTGGGCATATAAAGAAGCAAGTTATTTTGGAAAAAAACAATCAGTAAAAGTAGAAGAAGATAAATTAGCATGGCTTAGAGAAACACTAGAATGGCAAAAAGATATGCAAGATCCACAAGAATTCTTAGATACATTAAAAACAGAATTATTTGAAGATGAAGTATATGTATTTACTCCAAAAGGAGCTATAAAAGTATTACCAAGAGGAGCAACACCAATAGACTTTGCATATGCAATACATGCAGAAATAGGACATCATATGACAGGATGTAAAATAAATAGTAGAATGATGCCAATAATAACACCATTAAAAAATGGAGATATTGTTGAAATTTTAACATCAGACAATTCAAAAGGACCAAGTAGAGATTGGTTAAAATTTGTAAAAAGCACAAGTGCAAAAAACAAAATTCAAAGTTGGTTTAAAAAAGCTCAAAAAGCAGAAAACATTGAAAAAGGAAAAGAATTAATTGAAAAAGAATTAAAAAGAATAGGAATGACACACACAAGCTTATTCAAACAAGAATATATAGAACCAATGCTAGAAAGATACAAATACAAAAATCTTGATGAAATGTATGCAGCAGTTGGATTTGGAGCAAACTCATCAGTAAAAATTATAGCAAGAATGTTACAAGAATACAGAAAAGAACATCAAGAAGAAGACATTGAAGAAAAGATGGAACAATTAAATAAACAAAAAGAGAAGAAACAAAAGCCATCAAGCTCAGGAGTAGTAGTAAAAGGAATAGACAACTGTCTTGTAAAATTATCAAAATGCTGTAATCCACTTCCTGGAGACGAAATAGTAGGATATATAACAAAAGGAAGAGGAGTTTCAGTTCACAGAAAAGATTGTGTAAATGTAAAAGATTTGCTATCAGAAGAAAACAGAATGATTGATGTTAAATGGTATGAAGAGGCTAAAGAAAATTACAATGTTAATATAGAAGTATTAGCAAATGATAGAAAAGGACTATTAATAGATGTATTAAATTCAATAAAAGAAGCAAAAGCAAATCTTATGGGAGTTAGTACAAAAACAACAAAGGAAAGAATTGCAATCATGGATATTGACTTAGAAGTAGAGAATATTGAAGAGTTAAATAAAGTAATTAGAGCTATTAGAAAAGTAGATAGTGTTTATGAAGTTAGAAGGTAGGAAAAATGATTTTAAAAGAACTAAAGATACATACATGGGTAGGGGGCGCTACAAATTGTTATGTTATATTTGACAAAGAGAGTAAGGAAATAATGTGTATTGACCCTGCTGGAGATGTAGATAAAATAGAAAATTTAATAAAAAATATATTTAAAGGAAAATTAAAATATATATATTTAACACATTGCCATGGTGATCATATAGCAGGTGTAACAGAATTACAAAAAAGATGTGGAGGAAAAATTTTAATACACAGAATAGATGCAATAGGATTAAATGATGCAAAAATTAATTTATCTGAGATAATCGGATTACCTGAAATAGAATTAGAAGCTGATTCAAGAATTGATGATAATGATTTAATACATTTAGGAAATTTAGAATTTAGAGTAATTCATACACCAGGACATACAGCAGGAAGTACATCATTATATTGTGAAAAAGAAAAATGTTTATTTTCAGGTGATACAATTTTTTGTGGAACATGGGGAAGAACAGACTTGCCAACTTCAAGCAGAGAAGATATAATGAATTCAATAACTAAAAAAATATTGATTCTACCAGACGATACATTAATATACCCAGGTCATGGAAAAGCAACAATGCTAAAAGATGAAAAACCAATATATTTAGAATTGAAACCTAAATTATGGTAAACATTGAAAAAAGACATAAATTATGATATAATTTAAAACTAAAACAGAGAGGAGAGAAACAATGAAAAAAACAGAACCAAGAACATTAGCTGGATTTATGGAATTAATGCCAAATGAACAAATACTATTTGAACAAATAAAACAAAAAATAGAAAAAACATACCAAAAATTTGGATTTTTACCATTAGACACACCAATACTAGAATTATCAGAAGTATTACTTGCAAAAGCAGGAGGAGAAACAGAAAAACAAATATATAGATTTGAAAAAGGTGATACAGATATATCAATGAGATTTGATTTAACAGTACCACTTGCAAAATATGTTGCCAAAAACTATGGAAATTTAAGCTTTCCATTTAGAAGATATCAAATTGGAAAAGTTTATCGTGGGGAAAGAACACAAAAAGGAAGATTTCGTGAATTTTATCAATGTGACATAGATATAATTGGAGATGGAGAATTAAGTGTTATAAATGATGCGGAACTTCCAAGTGTTATATATACTATATTTAAAGAATTAGGATTTGATGACTTTACAATTCGTATTAATAACAGAAAAATACTAAATGGTTTATTTGAAAGCTTAAATCAAAAAGAAAATGCAACTGAAATTTTAAGAATAATAGACAAAATAGAAAAAATAGGAAAAGAAGCGGTTATAGAAGAACTAGAAAAAATAGGAATTCCAAGTGATGCTATAAATAAAATAATGGATTTCATAGAAATAGAAGGAACAACAGATGAAAAACTTCAAAAATTAAATGAATTAAATATAAAAAATGAAGAATTTGAAAAAGGACTAGATGAACTAACACAAGTTGTAAAATATGTTAGAATATTTGGAATTCCAGAAGCAAACTTCAAAGTAGATTTAACAATAGCAAGAGGATTAGATTATTATACAGGAACAGTATATGAAACTTTCTTAAATCAATATAGAGAACTTGGAAGTGTATGCTCAGGAGGAAGATATGAAAATCTAGCAGAATACTATACAGATAAACAATTACCAGGAGTTGGCATTTCAATAGGGCTAACAAGATTATTTTATAAACTAAATGAATTACAATTAATAAAAGCTGAGAAAAAATCAATATCAGAGGTATTAATAGTACCAATGGTAGAAGATTTAACAGTTCCAATAAGTATTGCAAATGATTTAAGAAAAAGCGGAATTAATACAGAAATATTTTTAAATGATAAAAAATTAAAAGCAAAAATGAAATATGCAGATAAATTGGAAATTCCATATGTTATAGTAATTGGAGAAGACGAAATAAATTCAGGAATTGTAAAAATAAAAAATATGAAAACTGGAGAAGAAAAAGAAACAGAAATAAATAAGATATCTGAGAATTTTTAAAATAAAAAACAATAGATTGTAAAAGTCTATTGTTTTTTATTTATATAATAAAGTAATCTTATTTCCATTTTTCTTAATAAACCCTTCATCTTTCAAAAGCTTTAATTCTCTCATCATAGCACTTCTATCAACACTTAAAAAGTCAGCTAAATCAGTTAAAGAAAAAGGAAGGGCAAAAGTTGCAGATAAATTTCTAGTAGATAAAATGGAAAAATAACCTAACAATTTATCACGAATAGTTCTCTTAGTTAAAATTTCAATTCTTGTATTAAGACTGGTAACCTTATTTAAAATAAGGTCAGAAAAGTTTTCAGATAGTACTTGGTGAAATTTACAATTATTTCTACACTTATGATAAACATTATCATAAATAAAAAACAATACATCACAATTTTTCTTTGCTTCAACATAAAGTTCATTATTAGTAGTAATAACATAAAAGGCTTCACCGAAAATATCGTTTTTAGTGAAATGTTCAATTATAGATTTATCTCCATTAAAGTCATATCTTACTAAATCAGCTTCTCCATTTTGTAAGATACAAACTTGGTTTCTCTTTTGAATATAAGTTGTTATTGTATGTCCTTTTTTAAAAGATTTTTTTTGAACGTTTTTACAATTACAAGAAAAATCTTTAAAAAATTCCTCAAATTGTGTCGCCGAATTCATTATATTCACTCCTAATTTTTTGATTATAATTTTTGTTGTATTATATAATAAAAAAGTTGCAAATGCAACAAGAAAATAGAAATTGTTGATATATAATTAAATCAAAATAGGAGGAAAAATAATGAAAATAATAAAAAGAGATGGAAGAGTTGTAGATTATGATAGACAAAAAATAGCCGTAGCAATAGAAAAGGCCAATAGCGAGGTTAAAGGAAAAGAAATAGCAACAAAAGAAGATATAAAAAACATTATTAAACATATAGAAGATTTAGACAAAAAAAGAATGTTAGTTGAAGATATCCAAGATATTATAGAAGAACAATTAATGAAAATTGGAAAATATGAACTAGCCAAAAAATATATAGTATATCGTTATAATAGAGCATTAGTAAGAAAATCAAACACAATAGATGAAACTATTTTAGGATTAATCAGAAATGAAAATAAGGAATTAGCAGAAGAAAACTCAAATAAAAATACACTACTAGCTTCTACTCAAAGAGATTATATAGCAGGAGAAGTTTCTAGAGATTTAACAAGAAGATTACTATTACCAGAAAAAATAATAAAAGCAGATCAAGAGGGAATTTTACATTTTCATGATGCGGATTATTTTATACAACCAATTTTTAATTGTTGCTTAGTTAATATAGGGGATATGTTAGATAATGGTACTGTAATGAATGGTAAAATGATAGAAACTCCAAAAAGTTTTCAAGTTGCATGTATTATAATGACACAAATTATTGCAACAGTCGCTAGTAATCAATATGGAGGCCAATCTATTGATATTAAGCATCTAGGAAAATATTTAAGAAAAAGTTATGATAAATTCAAAACAGAAATAGAAGAAAAATACAAAGGAAAATTGCCAGAAGATACAATAGAAGATTTAGTTCAAGACAGGTTAAAAGCAGAACTAAAAGCTGGTGTTCAAACCATACAATATCAAATAAATACATTAATGACAACAAATGGACAAGCACCTTTTGTAACGTTATTTTTACATTTGGAAGATAATGACCCATATATAAAAGAAAATGCAATGATAATAGAAGAAATTCTAAGACAAAGATATGAAGGAATAAAAAATGAAGCAGGAGTTTATGTTACACCAGCATTTCCAAAACTTGTATATGTATTGGATGAAAATAATTGTCTAAAAGGTGGAAAATATGATTATTTAACAAAATTAGCAGTAAAATGTTCAGCAAAAAGAATGTATCCAGATTATATATCAGCAAAAAAAATGCGCGAAAATTATGAAGGAAATGTATTTAGCCCAATGGGATGCAGAAGTTTTTTATCTCCTTGGAAAGATGAAAATGGAAAATATAAATTTGAAGGAAGATTTAATCAAGGGGTTGTAAGTATTAACTTACCACAAATTGCAATAATTGCAGATGGAGATGAAGATAAATTCTGGAAATTATTAGATGAAAGATTGGAATTATGCAAAGAAGCATTAATGTGTAGACATTATGCATTACTTGGAACAAAATCAGATATAAGTCCAATTCATTGGCAATATGGAGCAATATCAAGATTAGCAAAAGGAGAAAAAATAGATAAATTACTATATGGTGGTTATTCAACAATGTCACTTGGTTACATAGGAATTTATGAAATGACAAAACTAATGAAAGGTGTGTCTCATACGAGCCCAAAAGGACATGATTTTGCAATAAAAGTAATGGAACATTTAAGAGACAAGGCAGCAGAATGGAAAAAAGAAACAAACATAGGATTTGCGCTATATGGAACACCAGCAGAAAGTTTATGTTACAAATTTGCAAGAATAGACAAAGAAAAATTTGGAACAATTAAAGATGTAACAGACAAAGGATATTATACAAATTCATATCATGTAGATGTTAGAGAAAAAATAGATGCATTTGAAAAATTAGAATTTGAAAGTGAATTCCAAAAAATATCTTTAGGTGGTGCAATTTCCTATGTTGAAATACCAAATATGCAAAAAAATATAAAAGCATTAGAAGAAGCCGTGAAATTTATATATGAAAATATACAATATGCAGAATTTAATACAAAATCAGACTATTGCCATGTTTGCGGATTTGATGGAGAGATAATAATAAATAATAATAATGAATGGGAATGCCCAAATTGTGGAAATAAAGATCATAGAAAAATGACAGTTGTTAGAAGAACTTGTGGATATTTAGGAGAAAATTTTTGGAATGCAGGAAAGACTAAAGAAATAAAGCAAAGAGTTCTACATATGTAAGAAAAAGATTGGAGGCGTGGTATGAATTATGCAGATATAAAAAAGATAGATGTAGCAAATGGTGAAGGCGTTAGAGTATCAGTATTTGTTAGTGGATGCAATCATCATTGCAAAGGGTGTTTTAATCAATGTGCATGGGATTTTAATTATGGAAAAGAATTCTCTGAAAAAGAAGAACAACAAATAATAGATTATATGAATCATGATTACATATCAGGACTTTCTCTTTTAGGTGGAGAACCATTAGAACCTAGAAATCAAGAGGGATTATTACCATTAGTAAAGAAGGTAAAGGAAAAATTTCCTAATAAAAATATTTGGTGTTATACGGGATTCGACTTTGAGAAAGATGTTGTAGGAAAAATGGCTAAAGATAATGAAACAACAAGAGAATTACTAAAATATATTGATGTCATAGTTGATGGTAAATTTGAAGAAGATAAGAGAGATTTGAAATTACAATTTAGAGGTTCTTCAAATCAAAAAATTGTAGATGTAAAAAAATCACTACAAACAGGAAAAGTTATAAAAGAAAATCAATATAAATAAAAGTGAGAAATACTAGGTAATTGACTTGATATTTTTAAGTTTTACTTATATAATAATAAAAAAAGCAAAGGAGGTAGTATCTATGATTATGGATTTACCAGAAAGATTTTTTATAGGGAATGCAGAACAAAAAAACGATGCTTTTGTTGAAGATGGAGTACTAAAAATACGGAAAGAAGCATCATACCGTTATGTGATTTTTGAATTGACTTTTAAATTAAAAGGAGGAAAACATATCTGTGGATATTGTGGAAAAACTTTCAATGATAAGAAAATGACAATGGATCATATTTACCCACAAGATATGGGAGGACCCACTATCACTAATAATTTATTACCAGCATGTCAAAAGTGTAATAGTGAAAAGTCAAATATGACAAAGGAACAATACGCAAAGTATAAACAACTAGAATTGACTGGAAAAAACAGTAAGACATATTTAAAAGATTTAAAAGTTTACAAAGAATTCATAAAAAAATGGGAAGAGTTTGAAATTCCAAAAGAATGGATATCAAAAAGAGAAATATCGACTATTATAACAGAAATACGGTTAGGAGATTGTACACAAAATGCTAAATATAAAAAAGTAGTAGAATGTTATGAAAAATACTACCATATTCCGAAACCTATTATAGTAGACAAAAACGGATTTCTTTTAGATGGATTCTATTCTGTTATTTTTGCAAAGAATAATTTAATAGCAAGTTTACCAGCAATTGAATTAGAAAATGTAGAAGTGATAATGTAAGCACAAAAAGGAGATTTGATATGATGTATCAAATTTTGAAACTTTCTAATTATATAGAAGAAAATCATAAAAAATTTTCTAATACTGTTTTAGAAATATATAATTTTATGGATGATATTTCAGAAGAATATCGAAACTTCTTTTTATGGTATTGGAAAAAAGTTGTACCTGATATATTAAATGGGACAAGAGAAATTTTTATAGCTACTATTAACAAAAAAATAGTTGGAGTTGCAATATTGAAAAGAAAAAAAGATGAGAAAAAAATTTGTTCAATTTTTGTTATAAAAGAGCAAAGAAACAAAGGAATTGCAACAGCTTTATTAGAAAAATCTTTTGATTATTTGAAAACAAATAAACCGTTAATTAGTATTTCAGAAAATAAGATTCAACAATTTTCAAGTATTATAAAAAAATATAATTGGAAACAAGAGCAAGTTTTAGAAAAAGGTTATTATAATAAAACCTCAAGAGAAATTGTTTTTAATGGAAAAATTTTGTGATTAAAAAAGTTCAATAGAGTAATTCTCTATTGAACTTTTTTAGTTTTGATTTAAAAATCTATTTAATAACTGTTCTCTACATAAATTTTCAAACTCATCATTAATTGGTTCTAAAGCAATATTTTCATCATATTTTCTATCTAAGCAATATTTAATAATATAATCAGCAAGTTCAGGATTTTTAGAAAGAAGCGGACCATGTAAATAAGTTGCAATAACATTAGACATAAAAAATCCTTCTTCTGAATCGCCAAATTTATTACCATTTCCAAAAAGAACCTTACCAAAAGAATTAGAAATA
Source organism: uncultured Clostridia bacterium (assembly GCA_934130705.1). Next base: position 2,571 of record CAKOYL010000027.1, on the reverse strand, counting down.
TCAAAAGTTTGTCCTCCATGATTTTCAAAACCGATAACCTTAGTTTCTACACCATTTAAAGTAGCTTCAATAACAATATTTCCAATACATCTTTTCTTTCTATCGGGATTAGCAACCGTATAGTAATCAAAAACTTCAAGACCAGGAATAATATTTCCTTCAACACCTTTATAATACTTACCAAATAATTGATAAGCACCACAAATAAGTAGGAAAAACACTCCATTATTTACAGCCTCTTTAATATTATCTTTATATTTAACTAAATCATCAGCTAAAATACTTTGTTCATTGTCAGCACCACCACCAGCAAAAACAATATCATAATCATTAAAGTTTGGAGCATTATCACCTATAGAATATCTATCAATAATAGCTTTATAGCCACGGGCTTCAATTCTATATTTTAAAACTTGAATATTTCCATAATCTCCATATAATTCTAACATATCAGGGTATAAATATAAAATTTTAATTTCTTTCATTTTTTAAATCTCCTTTGAAGTATTATGCTCTTTCAAAGCATGTCTTGTTGGTTGCAAAGCAGTGTAATTTGCAATAACATATTTTTTTGTTGAAGTTTTATATAAGCTTTTAACAGCTTCTTTTAAATCCAAGTAAGGTTCTATTTTTTCAGCTGGGAACCCACTAGTTTTTATTCTAATTGCAATATCATATGCTCTAGTTCCAGAAGTTACAATTCTTGTAACATTATTTAAATTATTGAAATTAATGTCCCAAATCCAAGAAACATCAAAACCATCTGCAATATTGTCATTTAAGACAAATAATAATTCTTTTTCATCATCATCTTCATTTAATATACGAAGACTTACATTACTTCCAGTAGGGTTTTTAGCTAGATTGATTATTGTTTTTACACCATTAATTTCTATTTCTTCAAGTCTACCATTATTAAGTTTAAAATTAGCAAAAGCCTTTTGAATAGCTTCTTTTGGAATGTTATATAAAGAACAAACAGAATATACAGCAGTGTAATTATAAATTAAATAAATACTATTTCCATTTATTTTATAAGTAGTTCCATCAATATCAAAACATCTATTTTTTAAATCAACATTTGAAGCAGATTTATATATTTCATTATCACCAAAATTACAATTTGGACATTTGAATTTTCCAACATGAGAATATTGATAATATTCATATTCCAAACGTGTTTTACAGAAAGGACAGAATTTGCCTTCTCCAGCTTCTTTAATTGTATCTGTTGCAAAATTATATCTATCAACACTAAAATAATAAATGTTTTCATTTGAAGGATTAGCTTGTCCAAGTCTTGAAACATTTGGGTCATCGTTATTTAAAATTAAATTTCCATTATAAGTTTTTAAAAATTCATTTATTCTTAAAATTAAAGACTCAACTTCTCCATTTCTATCTAATTGGTCACGGAAGAAATTTAAAATTACTAAAGTATCCAATTTAAAATCCTTAAAAACAACAGGAATATAGCTTTCATCAACTTCAAATACAAGATAATCAGCTTTTATTTTTCCAGTTAAAGTACAATTCTTTAAGATAGTTGAAAGAATACCAGTTTCCATATTATTTCCTTCGATATTACTTACGACTTTATAACCTGCAGTTTTTAGAGTATAACCTATGCAATTATTTGTCATTGTTTTACCATTTGTTGCAGAAACTGCAATTACTGGACAATTTACTTTAAAATATTTGAATATTTCTGGGTTCCAATCGTATGCAATTTTACCTAAAAAATTACCTCCGTTTTTATGACATATTTTTAGTATAAGATTTAGTATTTTCATTGCTAATATAATAAAAAAGTTTTTCATAATTGTATCTCCTAATGTTTTTTTTGAATTATATCACAATGAAATTGTGGCTACAATAGATAATAATAAAAAACTGTATAATTGTCGAAAAGTTTTAATTGAAATAACATATAGATTATGCTAAAATAGTATTGCACATTGTATGGCTTTATTTTTTATCAAATCATCTTAGGAATTACATAAGAAATTAAAATTTAAAAAAATCAAAAACAAATAATAATGATTATAGGTAAAAAAATTAATACTACTTGCTAATAATAAATTGATATGGTAATATATAAACATACTAAAAGTGAAACAAAAGAAAAGGAGTATGAAATTATGAAAAGTACTGAAAGTCTTGCAGGAGTACAAACACACACAAGTAGTTTAGAGAATATAAAAATAAATAAAGAAAAAAAGATAGTAATATTAAACCAGTATCAATGTTGGATACCGGTTAATATTGCTGTTTTTTTGTTTTAATAAGTAAAAATAAAAGTAAGGAAGGTAGAAGTTTGAAAAATAATTGTAAAATACAATATTTTTAATCAAATTTTGTGCCTTGAAAGAAAGGAATGACAGAAAAAATGAAAAATCAATTTCAAAAAGGAATAACGTTAGTGGCGTTAGTAATAACAATAGTGATATTGTTAATTTTAGCAGGAATAACAATAGGAGTACTAACAGGAGAGAATGGCTTGTTTACAAGAGCACAACAAGCCAAAGAAAAAACATTAGAAGCACAGAAAAATGAAGATGAAACAATATC
>CAKOYL010000026.1 GCA_934130705.1 uncultured Clostridia bacterium | reverse complement strand
GCTTCAGATTCAAGAATTAAAGCTCTTTTATTTCTTTCTGCATTCATTTCTTTTTCCATTGCATCTCTAATATCAGCAGGTGGTGTAATATCTTTAATTTCAACTCTATCTATTTTACATCCCCATCTATCAGTAGCTTCATCTAAAACAACTCTTAATTGATTATTAATACCATCTCTAGAACTAAATGTTTCATCTAAGTCCATTTTACCAATGATATCACGAATTGTTGTAATAGCTAAATATTCAATACCTTTCTTTAAACTTTGAATTTCATAAACAGCTTTTGCAGGATCTGTTATTTGATAGAAAACAACAGTATCTATAGTAATTGTAACATTATCTTTTGTAATAACTCCTTGAGGTGGAACATCCATTGTTTGTTGTTTTAAACTAACAACACTTCTTACATGATCAAAAAATGGAATTATAATTGTAAGACCTGCGTCAGCAACTTTATAAAATTTACCTAATCTTTCAATTATATAAACCTCAGATTGTTTAACGACTTTTATTGATTTGAATGCTATAACTAAAATAATAGCTAATAAAATTAATAAAAATACCATAATTAAATCCTCCTTATAAACTATATTTATTTTAAACACTTAAAAATATTAAGTAATATAAATAACTAAATTAAATTTTAAACTCTACTTTTTCAGAGTTAACAAGTTTTACAATAGCTTTAACACCATTAATTTTTAAAACTTCAACCTCTGAACCTTTTTTTATAATTTCATCATTTTCGGTTTCAGCAGACCAAACTTCACCATTCAATTTTATTTGGCCAGAAGAGTGAATAGGGTCTATATCTTTTATAACTAAAGCTTTTTTACCAATTATGGAAAATACATTAGTATTTGTTTTTTTTACATCAACAAACTTTTTTACTAAAGGCTTAGTTGCTAGTATAAAAATAGTTGAAGTTATTAGAAATACAGTAGTTTGAATGATTATATTTGTAGTAAAAAAACTAACTATCATTGCAAATAAGGCTCCGATTCCAAACCAAAAAATTAAAAATCCTAAAGTGAAAATCTCACCTACAAAAAATAGTCCGGCAATGATTAGCCAAAATTGCCACATAAAAACCATCTCCAATCTTTTCCATACAATTCTATTATACTATAATTTTAGTTAAAAATAAAGCATTTAGCACAAATTTCATTAATTACAATATAAAGATTGTATTTTGAAGAAAAAAATGATATATTAATACTATCATTTTAAATATTAAGGAGTAAATAAAAATGAATATAAAAAACATAAGACAAAACAATGGAATAACCATGGTTGCACTTGTTATTACGATAATATTATTATTAATATTATCAGGAATATCAATAACAGGAGTAATAAGAGGTGTAGATGAAACTCAAGAAGCTTCACAATTTTCACAATTAAATATGATTCAACATACACTGTTAGAAAGAAAAACAAAAGCACAATTTACAAAAGAAGAATTACCAGGAACGGAAATTAGTGAAGAAAATTTAGAAAAAGTTTTAAATGAAATTAAAGAAAAAACAAATCAAGAAATAATTTTAAAAGGTAAAATACAAGATTATAAAGAGTTAAATACCACAGACTTAGAAAATCTAGGAATATCAAAAGATAATGATACTTATATAGTAAACTATAAAACTGGTGAAGTTATCAATAAAACTAAATTGACGACAAAATCAGGAAAGATTTTATATACATATTCTGAATAAAAGATAGGAAGTGGAAAAGTGGATATTGAGAAAATAATAGAAAAATCCAATTTGAAAATAAAAAAAGAAAAGATTCTTTTTAATGAACCGATGAAAAAACATACTGCGTTTAAAATTGGTGGACCAGCAGATACTTTTATAAAAGTAGATTCAATAGAAGACTTGAAAGAAATACTAAAATTATCAAAAGACAATAATATACCGATTAATATAATTGGTAATGGAAGTAACTTATTAGTAACTGATAAAGGAATAAGAGGAATTGTATTAAAAATAGACTTAAAGAACATAGAAATAAAAGAAAAAGATAATAAAAAAGAAATTATAGCAGATTCGGGTGTTCCATTAGGACTATTAGCACAGAAAATATTAAAAGAAGAAATAACGGGATTTGAACAGCTTTCAGGAATCCCTGGGACAATAGGGGGAGCTGTTATAATGAATGCTGGAGCACATGGAAAAGAAATTAAAGATGTAATAACAGAAGTTACAGCAATGGACTATAATGGTGAAATATATAAATTCACAAAGGAAGATTGTAAATTTGAATATAGAAGAAGTATTTTTCAAGAAAAAAAATATATAATAATTCAAGCAAAAATGTTGCTTGAAAAAGGAAAAAAAGAAGATATTAAAAATAAAATGAATGAATACTTAGAATATAGAAAGGAAAAGCAACCAATAGAATACCCAAATGCCGGAAGTACATTTAAAAGAGGAAATGATTATATTACAGCTCAATTAATAGATCAAGCTGGGTTAAAAGGATATAAAATAGGTGGAGCAGAAGTTTCTAAGAAACATGCTGGATTTATAATTAATAAAGAAAATGCAACTGCAGAAGATGTAATAAATTTAGTAGATTATGTAACTAAGGAAATAAAAGAAAAATTTTCAAAAAATATAAAACTTGAAATAGAAATATTAGGAGAAAGATAATAACTTGGAGGGAATAAAAATGAACGGATTTATGCACTGGTTTAAATCAAGTAGTAAAATGAAAAGATGGATGTTTTTAATTTTAATAGGAATTATATTAATGTGTTATGGGTTAGCAGAAGTTTTAGTATTAAAAGAATTATCTGTTATTGAACTTTCTAAAATAATAGTGACATTTGTAATTGGATTTGTAGCTATTATATTAGGTTTAGTATTTTTAAATAAAAGAACTTTAGAAGTGTTAATAGAATCAACTGATGATAGAATGAATGACAATAAAAATGTTAATGTAAAATCATTGATATTTAATAAAAAAGTATATCATCAAGGACCCAATATAGTAGTAATAGGTGGAGGAACAGGACTAAATACAGTACTTTCAGGATTGAAAAAATATACAGATAATTTAACTGCTATTGTAACTGTTTCAGATTATGGAGAGGAAAAAACAGAATCAAGAAGGGAATTAGGAACATTACCAATAGGAGACATAAAAGATAGTATGATAGCTCTTTCAGCTCAAGATGGAGAAATAGAAAAATTGTTAAATTATAAATTTTCAAATGGAAGATTAAATAATTTAACATTTGCAGACATATATTTTTCAGCGATGAGAAATATAAACAATGATTTTTCAGATTCAATAATAAAAAGTAATGAAGTATTAAATATTATAGGAAAAGTAATACCAGTAACATTAGATGAAATGAATATAGTTGCAGAACTTGCAAATGGATATGTAGTAACAGAAAAATCTAAAATACCAGAAATAACATATGAAAAAGTTACAAAAATTAATAGAATTTATTTAAATCCAACAAACTGTAGACCAGCACCAGGAGTTATAGATGCAATAAAAGAAGCAGATTGTATCATAATTGGACCAGGAAGTTTATATACAAATGTAATACCAAACCTTTTAGTAAATGGTGTAGCAAAAGCAATAAAAGAAAGTACAGCACTAAAAGTATATATTAGTAATATAATGACAGAACCAGGACAAACAGATGAATATAGTGTATCAGATCATTTGAATGCAATCATAGAACATTGTGGAAAAGGAATAGTAGACTATTGCATTTATGATACAGGAGAAATAGTACCAGAATTTATTAAAAGGTATAATTTAGAAGGACAAGACCTAGTAATACCAGACATAGATAAAGTAAAAGGAATAACATATCTACAAAGAAATCTATCTACAATATCAGATGGATGTATTAGACATGATCCAGAGTTAGTAGCATCATCAATAATTGAATTAATATGTGATGATTTAAAATATCAAGACAAACAAAATGATCCACAATATTTAATGTTAAATAATAAATTAAAAGAAGATAAAAGAATAAGTAAAATAAAAAAACAAATGAAAAAAGATGAGAAGAAAAATAATAAACATCCAAAAGAAAAAAATAAAAGAAATAGTAAATTCCAAAATAAATATAGTGACAGAATAGCTTCAATAAAAGAAGCTGATGAAATGCTAAAAATAAAAAATGAAAAACTAAATAAAAAAGCACAAAAAGATAAGAAAACACCACAAGAAATAAGAGAAGAAATGTTAAAGCAACTAAACGATAGCAAATTAAAATAATAATGGAGGGGAAGTTTGAAAAATAATTGTAAAATACAATATTTTTAATCAAATTTTGTGCCTTGAAAGAAAGGAATGACAGAAAAAATGAAATTCACAAAAGAAAAATTAAAGCTAGAAGAAGGATTAAAAAGAGAATGGTTAATTACAAATGGTATTGGTGGATTTGCTAGTTCAACAATTATCGGAGCAAATACAAGAAAATATCATGGATTATTAATTGCCCCATTATTTCCACCAGCAAGAAGACATTTAATACTATCAAAAGTAGATGAAAGTATTGAAATTGAAGGAAAAAAATATAATTTATATACAAATATAGGCGAAAATTATATTTCACAAGGATATCAATATCAAGAAGAATTTGAAAAAAAATATATACCAGTATTTAAATATAAAGTAGAAAATATAGAAATTACAAAATCTATTTGTATGGAATATGGAAAAAATACAGTGGGAATTTATTATAAGATAAAAAATAAGGATAAAAATGTAAAATTAAATTTAGCACCGATAATAAATTTTAGGGATTTTCATTCAATGAGCACAGAACATGATTTTAAATTAAAACAAGAAATAAATGGAACAAAACTAAAAATTATTATAGATGAAAATTACCAAATACCAGTATATATAAAAGTATCAGAAGGAAACTATGTAGAACATTCTAATGATATGTTTAAAAACATGTTTTATATAGAAGAAGAAAAAAGAGGTTTTTATCCAAAAGAAAATCATGTTGTATCAGGAGTTTTTGAGATAGATATTGAACAAAATGAAGAAAAAGAAATATCATTTGTATGTTCATTGGAAGAAAATATTGAAGAAATAGATGTAAAAAAATTAATAGAAAAAGAAGAAAAGAGACTTCAAGACAAAATAGAACAGGCAGACATGGAAAAAAGTGATCTTTTTGATAAATTAATCCTAGCATCGGAGCAATTTATTGTATATAGACCAACATTTAAATTACATACAATAATTGCTGGATATCCATGGTTTTTAGATTGGGGAAGAGATAGTTTAATATCATTTGAAGGATTATTATTAAAAACAAAAAGATATGAAATGGCAAAAGAAGTATTATTAACAATGGTGAAAAACATGAAATGCGGACTAGTTCCAAATGGATACTCTGAAGCTGATAATGAACCATTATACAATAGTGTTGATGCTTCATTGTTATTATTTGAACAAGTAGAAAAATATATAAAATATACTAATGATTGTCAATTTGTAAAAGATAATATATATGAAAAATTAAAATCAATTATACAAAATTATATCAATGGAATTGATATAGATAATAATAACATTTATTTAGATAAAGACTATTTGATATCTTCTGGAACACCAACAACTCAAAATACATGGATGGATGCAAAATATGGAGACTATGCAGCAACTCCAAGAAATGGAAAAGCTGTTGAAATAAATAGTTTATGGTATAATAGTTTAAGCATAATGGCAGATTTAACAGTAAAATTTGGTGATGAAAATGAAACCAAAAAATATAAAGATTTAGCCAAAAAATGCAAAAAGTCATTCCAAGAAAAGTTTTATAATTCTAGAAGAAAATGCTTATTTGATGTGATTGGAGATAATAAGATTAGACCAAATCAATTATTTTCTTTAAGCTTGACATATCCAGTAATTGAACCTAATTCAGATATAGCATACAATATTGTTGATACAGTTGAAAAAAAATTACTAAATCCATATGGATTAAAAACTTTAGCAAAAGGAGAGCCAAATTATATAGAAATATATGAAGGAGACGGATTTAAAAGAGATATGAGCTATCATCAAGGAATTACATGGACTTGGTTATTAGGATTGTATTATAATTCTTTGAAAAATATGATAAAAGCAGAAAAAAGAAAAACATATAAAGAAAAGTTAGAAAATAAATTAAATGATTTTGTAGAAAAAACACGAAAAACATTTGAAAAAGAAATAAATGATAGAGGTTGTATAGGAAGTATAGCAGAAATTTATGATTCAGGGAGACCATATGAACCAAAAGGAACTATATCACAAGCCTGGAGTGTGGCAGAGATTTTAAGAATATTAGCTAATTGAACTAATAGGAGGCAGTAATATGACAATAGAGAATTTAGAAAAAGAATTAAAAACAGAACAATTAAATTCAATATATTTATTATATGGCGAAGAGTTGTTTTTGTTAGAGAGTTGTTTGAAAAAAATAAGAAACATATTTGGTGAATGTATAAAGGGAATAAATTATATTTTAATAGATGAACAAAATGTTTCTGAAATTATTGCCGATATAGAAACTCCAAGTTTTGGATATGAAAAAAAGTTAATTATAGCTAGAAACACGGGATTGTTTAAAAAAGAAGGAAAAAAGAAAACAGGAGAATTATATAAGTTAAAAGAAAAATTGGCAGAATACATTGAACAAAATATAAAAATAATAAAAGAATCAGTTGTATTAGTATTTGTAGATGAAGAAGTAGATGAAAAATCAGATTTATTCAAAAAAATAGAAAAAAATGGTGTGATATGCAAATTTGACTATCAAAAACCTATTCAAATAGAGCAAAGAATAAAAGCTATTTGTAATTCATATAAAGTTCAAATAGATTCACAGACAATGAAATATTTTATAGAATGTTGTGGAACAAATATGCAAGATTTGATAAATGAGATTAGAAAATTAATTGAATATGCTGGTGAAAATGGAACAATAACAAAAGAAGATATAGACAAGTTATCAATAAAGAAAATAGAAAGTATAATATTTGATTTAACAGATGATTTGGGAAAAAAAGATATTGCGTCAGCATTAGATGTATTTCATAATCTAATATATGCTAAAGAGCCAATAGCCAAGATATTGATTACATTATATAATCACTTTAAAAAATTATATATTACAAAAATGGCTTTAAGAGAAAATAAAGAATTAACAACTAGTTTAAATTTGAAACCTAATCAGATGTTTTTAACAACAAAATATAAAGTTCAAGCAAAATATTTTAAAGAAAGCGAATTAAGAGCTATTTTACAAGAATTGTGTAATTTAGACTATAATTTTAAAAGTGGAAAAATAGATTTACAAGTTGGAATAGAAACTATTTTATGTAGATATTGTTCATAATTATAAAAAATGTGAATAAAAAAAGAAGAAATTGCCAAAATATAATTATAGATTATATTATAGGTGATTTTTTTATGAAGAAAAGAAAAATAATTAAATTTTTTATTATAGAAATTTTATTAATATCATTATTATCAAGTATTTTTATATATAAAGCATATAAAAATAATACAGAAAGTGTAGAAACTTTATCAAAATATGGTTCAAGGGGCTCAGAAGTTACCCAAATACAAACAAAATTGAAAAGATGGGGATATTATTCGGGAAGTATTGACGGAATATATGGAACTCAAACAGTAAATGCTGTAAAATATTTTCAAAGAAAAAATGGACTAACAGTAGATGGAATTGCAGGTCCAGCAACATTAAAAGCAATGGGGATAACTTCATCATCTTCATCAAGTAGTTCATCATCTAATTATAATAGTAATTTAAATTTATTAGCAAGAGTAATCTATGGTGAGGCTAGAGGAGAACCATATACAGGTCAAGTAGCGGTTGGAGCAGTAGTAATGAATAGAATAAAAAGTAGTTCATTTCCAAATACTTTGTCAGGAGTAGTGTATCAATCAGGAGCGTTTGACGCTGTAAAAGACGGACAAGTAAATTTAACTCCAAATGATACTGCAAGAAAAGCTGCTCAGGATGCTTTAAATGGATGGGATCCAAGTTATGGAGCTATTTATTATTTTAATCCATCAACAGCTACGAATAAATGGATTTGGTCTAGACCTATGACAGTAACAATAGGAAAACATAGATTTTGTAAATAAATTTATGTTATAAAAATAAAACTAATTTTAATAAAAAGAATCAAAACTACTTGCTAAGAATAAATTGATATGATAATATATAAACATACTAAAAGTGAAACAAAAGAAAAGGAGTATAAAATTATGAAAAGTGCTAAAAGCCTTGCAAGAGTACACACACACACACACACACACACACACAAGTAGTTTAGAGAATATAAAAATAAATAAAGAAATAAAAGATAGTAATATTATGCCAGTATCAATTTTGAATACTGGTTAATATTGCTGTCTTTTTGTGTTGTTTTAATAAGTAAAAATAAAAAATAAGGAAGGTAGAAAAATGAAAAAGCAATTTCAAAAAGAAAAAGGAATAACATTAGTGGCATTAGTAATAAGCATAGTGATATTGTTAATTTTAGCAGGAATAACAATAGGAACATTAACAGGAGAAAATGGATTATTTACAAGAGCACAACAAGCCAAAGAAAAAACATTAGAAGCACAAAAAAACGAAGAAGCAGCAATGTCAGAATATATGGATGAAATGGATAAATATATAACAGATTATGCAGAAGGAAAGTGGAATAGTGATAAAAAAGTAAATAGTCCAAAACTAATGGAAGGAATGACAGGAGTATATTGGGATGAAACAGGAAAAGAAGTAGAAGTAACATCAGCTAATAAAGATAACTGGTATAATTATGATAACCAAAAATGGGCAAATGCCAAAACAAAAGATGGAAGTTATTGGGTATGGATACCAAGATACGCATATCAAATAGAAAGTGGATGTTATACAAATACAGCAGGGAAAATATCAATAAAATTCTTACAAGGGACAAGTAATAAAGATAGTGACGGAAAAGAGATAAGTACAAAATATCCAGCAGTAGAAAATGGAAAAATGACAGATTATGTAGTGCATCCAAGTTTTACAAATGGAAAAGCAAATAATTACATGAACGGAGAATGGGACAAAGAATTAACAGGATATTGGGTAGCAAAATATGCAGCAGGATATCAGGAATGTACACAAACAATATCAGAAGATGGAAGTATAATAGAACCAACAACAAATACAAGTAATATAAAATATTCGGATAAAAATTATACAAATTGTAATTCTGATTATACAACAAATGCAATATCTCAAAATTTGACAGAATTACTACAAATGTCATATCCGGTATTCAAACCATTAACATATGCATATAATTGCATAACAACAGGAGATATATACACATTGGCACAAGAAATAGCAAAAGCAAAAGAATTTTATGGATTAAATTCAAAACAAACAGATTCCCATCAAATGAAAAATAGTGAATGGGGAGCAGTAGCATATTTAACGCAAAGTAAATACGGAAGAAATGGAACAGAAATAACAATAAATAATAAAAATTTAAGTAATTTAAATTCAAAGAATATTTATGCAATAACAGGATATGCAAATACAACAGCAAATGATAATTCAGCAAGTACAACAAACAATAAAACAGGAATATTTGATTTAAGTGGTTGTGTATGGGAATATACAGCAGGATATGTATCAAATGGAGACGAAAAATTAAATTTATATGGAAAAACATATGCGAGTATAGAAACAAATTCAAATGGATATAAAACATTATCTACAAAATACGCAACAGTATATCCATTTGATTCAAGCAATTTAGGTGAGCAATATTATAAATTAAAATCAGAAACATATGGATTTGGAGATGCAATATTAGAAACATCAGATAGAAGCAATACTTCAAATAGTTGGAATAGTGACTACTCTTACTTTCCGTATACGTCTTATCCGTTTTTTGTACGTGGTAGTAGCTTAGGCAATAGTTCTTTTGCTGGTACGTTTGCGTTCTACTACTACAATGGCAATTTGAATCGCTATTGTGGTTTTCGCTCAGTGCTTGTAGCTTTGTAAAGAAAACTACTAATTTGAATTTATGATTATAGTGGAATAGGAATTATAAAATAAAAAAGCATAAGTTTTAAAAAAAGACTTGTACTTTTTTTATTTTATTATTATAATATAAAAGAATTGGAGAAAAGCTATATGGAAATAGAAAGAATAAACTCAAACAACAAAATAAAATCAATAGAGAGAATAAAGAAAATTGAAAAAATAGTTGTTGTTGAAAAAGATGCAAACACGACAAAAGAAAATGAGAACGGTCAAAGACAAAAAAGGAAAAATGCTAAAGAAATTTTTGAAATGGAAAATAGCAAAAAGCAGCATATAAAAAGTTTAGAAAAAACTGAAAATTCTGAAAAACAAAAAGTAGCAAACTTCAAAAATCAATATAAAAAAAGAAACGACGCTTATGAAAAAATAATCGAAGATACAATACAAATGTATCACGAAAAAGAACAACAAGAAAGATAAAAACAATAATTTATAAAATACCAAGGAGGAAAATAAAAATGTACGTATTTAACAAAATAACTGTAAACCCACAATTACCAAAAAGGATAGAAAAATTATCAGAAATATCAAATAACTTATGGTGGTCATGGAACACAGAATTTTTAAGACTATTTAAAACAATAGACAATGATTTATGGGAAACTTGTGAAAAAAATCCAGTAAAATTTTTAAAACAAGTATCACAAGAAAGATTAGAAGCTGTTTCTAAAAATGTAGAATTTTTAAAAGAATATGACAAATTAGCAAGACAATTCGAAGACTATATGAATAGCAAAAATACATGGTTTGCAAATAAATATCCAGGAAACAAAAATGATTTAATAGCATACTTCTCAGCAGAATATGGTTTAGATAGAACATTACCAATATATTCAGGAGGACTTGGAATATTATCAGGAGACCATCTAAAATCAGCAAGTGACTTAGGAATACCATTAGTTGCAGTTGGATTGTTATATAAAAATGGTTATTTCCATCAAAAAATAAATAGATATGGAGACCAAGAAACAGAATATATAAATATAGAATTAAGCAACTTACCAATACATCCAGTAAAAGATGAAAATGGCGAAGATTTAATGATATATGTTAAATTTCCAAAAAGAAGATTATATTTAAAAGTATGGCAAATAAATGTTGGAAGAATAAAATTATATCTATTAGATTCAGACATAGAAAAAAATAATCCTGAAGATAGAGATGTTACTCTAAGACTATATGGTGGAGACCAAGAAATGAGAATAAGACAAGAAATAGTTCTAGGAATGGGAGGAACAAATCTATTAACAAGAGCATTAGGATTAAATCCAACAATTTATCATATGAATGAAGGACATTCTGCATTCTTGATATTAGAATTAATGAAGAATATAATAAAAGAAAAACAAGTATCATTTGACGTTGCAAGAGATATAGCAAGTTCAAAAACAGTATTTACTACACATACACCAGTACCAGCTGGAAATGATATCTTCCCATTAGAT
>CAKOYL010000025.1 GCA_934130705.1 uncultured Clostridia bacterium | reverse complement strand
CAGGTTAATAACAGCTTCTAAATTTTTTTGTATTACTTTATATTTTGTTATAGCCATAGAAAGCCTCCTTATTTCTTTCTTGAATAAATTTCTTTTTCAAATCTTAAAATAAAATCTGAAAGTTTTTTAGAGATATAACTATAATCATCATGAGATGTACTATATCTTGAATTTGAAATTCTTGCTATCTGATTTATATTATTTGCTATTCCATATATCTCTCTTTGAAAAGATTTTATTTCTTCAGTTGGTTGTTCTTTTATTCTATATCCCTTAATTAAACTTCTAATAAATTCTGATTCAGTTAGTCCTGCTTGTTTTGATTTTTTCTTTAGTAATTCATCTTCTTTTGCATCTATCCACATTTGTTTCTTTATATTTCTCTTTCTCATATTTTTTATTCTCCTTTCAAAAAAAAATTACCAGTCTTTTTTAGACTGGCTTAAAAATATTAAAGGGGTTTTGGGAAGTAATTCCCCATCAATCAGTTTTTCCTAAAAACTGACAAGCAGTATTTATATGGGAGTATAAATGCGACGCTTGCTTTCAAAATACTGTCAAGCTACTTTATACATATATCAACTCCTTTCCAACAATTTCTTCTGCTTGATTTTTAAAGTTATTCATCATTCCACCCCAATATAATGGATCAGAGTTTTTCATTTCTTCTGTTAAATTGCTTTGTTCTTTTAATTGTTTTATAATTCTTTCTACTTTATCTTTTGCTTGCATATCTGTTTCTACAATGTGTTTTCTTAAAGTTCCTTCCATAAGCATTATGTATATTCTGCTTTCTTATTTTCTTTCAAATATTTTAGTCTTAATCGTCCATATTTTCCTATACAATAATCTGGATATTCATCCTTTGGTATTACTAAATTTGGTACATAATAATCTCCTTCCTTGTGATATTCAATTTTGTTTTTTCTTTCATTATCCATAATGAAAACCTCCTTTAAAATAAATTTTTATATAAAAATAGAATAGATTCACTATTCTATAATTACCTTGATTTTTCTACAATTAAGAAACCAGAGAGAGTGAGCTTTGTAGATTATGCGTAATATATCCCATTTTGATAAAAGGATTATTACGCCTCTATTTATAAGAAACCGTCGGTCGTTCGCCGAGTTTCATAGGCAGTCTAGTAAGTAGCTAATGCTACTATAATTGCTGATAACTTAATATCCTTGCTTATACTTGTCCAAGCTTTTTACAATTATAAATCCACATCCAAGTATCCAACAATACTCTTTTTTTATTGTGAGTTTTTCGTTCTAAGTTCTCACTGACGCACTTTGTATAAATAGACTGTTTATACTCATACGAATAGACTTTATAGCATCGGCTCCATCTAACCTTATCACTTTTATAGAGTTTGAGGCATTATCTCTTGCAAATAAAAAAACACCTACAACTTTTACGTTGTAAATGCTTTTTTATTTTAATATTCAATTAATTACAATGTGAAACTTTTTAATATTTTTAGTAAATTTGTTTCACATTCTATATACATTTTTTATTCTAAGTGTTCAGTAAAGTGAACAGCTCTGAACACCACTGAACACCTCACAAATAATATTATAGTTTAATTCATTTAATTTTCAAAGTATTCACTAAAGTGAACAGCTCTGAACACCACTGAACACCTCATAATATATGTTCTACTTCATCTTATATCTTCCATAACTATCATTCTTTGAAGTTCCTGTCCATACTATCAAATCCAAATCTATAAGTTTATTTAATAATTTTACCGCTGTTGTTTTACCTCTATTAATTATTTGAGAAACATCATCTGATGTTAATTCACCTTTATCATTTATAACCTGTAAAACCTGTTTTTCTGCGTAATTCAACAATTCCCATTTATCCTTAATTGCATCTGATTTTTTCAATGTTTCTTGCTTTCTATTAGCTCTTACTGCAATATTATTATCTAAAACCAATAATACAGAATTTCTATCTGGCTCTGTATATACAGGATCTTTTAAATAAAATCTCTGCATTTCGCTATATATTCTTTTTACACCCTCATTTAATTCTCTTACTATACCTAGCTCATTCAATACTCTTGCAATTTGTGGATTTCTTGAATATCTCTTGTTTTTCATTGTTTCTAATGTTACAAATCCACCCAATTTTCCTGGACTAGATATTTCTAATCTATCATCAAATAATTTTACTATTATATATTCTCCACTATTTGAATAATCTCTATGACATACTGCATTTACTAATCCCTCATACCATGCAAACTCTGGATATTCTGGTACAGTTTCAAAAACTCCATCTGTATTTAAATGAGTAAACTCCCTTAATTGAGAATTAATAAATTCTCTCGCCTGTTCTAATATTTTAAACAAACATTTATCAAAAGTTCTATCTTTTATTATATTCATTTCTGTTCCAACTTTGAATTCAGTTCCTTCAAATTTCAAAACTCTTACCCTAGCACTTGGTAAATAAATAGATGGATTTTTTCCAAATAATAGCATACCAGCTTTAGTTAAATGATATTCACCATTTTTTTCTCTTAAGAAACCTCTAGCTTTTAATACTTCTTCATCAGATAAATCTGTATCAATTCTCTCTTTATATAATGTCATAACCTCCATATCAATATCTTTTATTGATGATTCAAGTATGATTTCAGCTTCAAAATCTCTTTCTTTTCTGTCATACTCTAAACTTCTAATTTGATTTGCATTTAATTTTATAGATGAATCTCCCTGTCTACAAAAAACTTCATCTTTATTATTTCTAATTATATAATTTAATTCTGGCTCAATATGAAACAGTAATAAATTATCCATTTCTCCTTTTTCATTTTTAATATCCAATAATTCCATTCTATATGTTGGTGTATTTTTCAAATAATTGGTTACAACTTTTTGACAATCATTTAATTTATCTTCACCATATATATTAAAGCCTTCTATTTTTCCATCGTCAGTTATTCCTACTACGATTATTCCACCATTAGAATTTGCAAAAGAAGCTATTTCGTTTGCTAAATCCTGTAATGAAATTTTAGCTCTTTTTCTATCAAAATATAAATTTTCTTTTTCATTCTTCAAATAATCTAAATTGATTCTTGAATTTATTTTTGACAAACTCATATTCTACCTCTTTCTAATTAATTTTATATTATATATATTATCACATTTTATAAAAATAATAAATCTAATTTAAAATATTTTTTATTTTATCTGCATATACTTTATGCTTTTCTGCATATATTTTGAAATTTTATATGCAGAAAATTAGATAATATATGCTACAAATTTTTAATTTTGTTATCATTTTGTATCAAAAGTATGCAATTTTTAATACTTTTTATACTAATTTAATAACTTTTATGTATTTAGAGTATCAATATTTTGAAAAACTGGTACTAACAACAATACTCATGTGTGTACTGTCCGCCATTTTCTCTAACACCAGGAACATAAGCTTTAATATATCCTGGCTCAAGCTTGCCCTTTTCAAAAGGTGGATCAAGTAATTTAATAATTCCACTTTCAATATCAACCAAATGATTTTCTAAGCTTTCCATTGCCTGATTTTGTTTTTCTTCATTACCTGCACCAGAAATTACAGACCAACTTTGAGCAATACTGTCAATTCTACATTCTTCATTTTCCATACTTCCATAGACGTCACCATTATCAGCAAAAGCTCTTTTAAACCATCTGCCATCCCACGCATTTGTGTTTAAGCTTATCTGCAACCTTTTTGCAATCTTTTTGTATTGCTCAACCGTCTCTAAATCATTCATATATTCTGTAATTGAAATAAAACCTTTTAAGATTTCATACAAGAAAAATCCTAGCCATACACTTTCTCCTTTTCCCTCTGGACCTATATTACTGAAACCGTCATTCCAGTCACCTATTCCTATTTTAGGCAATCCATGTTCTCCAAAGCTCCAATTTTTATCACTAATCCCACAGGCTCTGTCAATTGCTTTTTTACAATGTTCATAAATACTTTCTTCAATATTTGATGACAAATATTGTTCATATTTTTCTTTTTCATTTTCTTTTAACTTTGCACCTTGCAAATATGGTGTAATAACATTTAAAATCTCATAATCTCCAGTGTGTCTAATATATTTTATAACCATATATGGAAGCCATAATAAATCATCAGAAAACATAGTTCTTATACCTCTATTATTTTCTTCATGCCACCAATGTTCAACATCTCCTTCTACAAATTGATGTTTACTGTGTTTTATAATTTGATTATATAAAATATTTGTATCCAAAAACTTTGTACCATATGCATCTTGCAATTGGTCTCTAAAACCGTATGCTCCACCAGATTGATAAAATCCACTTTTAGCAAGTAATCTACTGCAAATAGTTTGATACATAATCCAGCCATTAAGCATTATATTTAAAGATTCATATGGTGTTTTTACTTGCAATCTTCCTAATAATTCATTCCATTTATTTTTAACTTTGCCAAGTTCCATATTGCAATTTTGAACTTTTGAATATTTATATGCAATATCTTTTGCTGAAACAAGATTTTCTTCTGCACCTAAAATTATAGATATCTTTTTATCAGAAAAACTTTCTATTTCAACTTCTATTTCTATTGCAATACAAGATTTTTTACCTATCCCACTATCATTATCTAGTCTAATTTTGTTTATTCCAAACGTCTTTTTATTTCCTGTAAATGATTTTATTTTTTCACTACTAGAAACATATATTGTATCATTAAATTCATCAACATTATAAAGATTTTTAGCAATTACCATATTTGAATTTTCTTCATATTTAAGTTTTATATAACTGTCTGACTTTATTTCATCTTCTCCTATTACAGGCTTAACATAGTATAAAACTTTTAATTTTTTCTTTTTAGGTGCATTGTTTTTTAGTGTTAAAATATTTATTTTACAACTTTCTTCTTGTGGTACAAATACTTCTAATTCTTGCGTAATTTCATCACTTGAATGAATATATTTAACATAGCCAAATCCAAATATTGCATTATAATTTTTGTCATCTGGTATAGGCATTGCAGTTGGTGTCCATATGCGTCCATTTTCTTCATCTTTTAAATAAATTATTTCTGATGGAATATTACTACATGCACTATTTTGCCAACTTGTAATTCTATTTAATCTGCTATTTTTATACCAGGTATATCCTCCGCCACTTTCTGTTACTACACTGCCAAATTTTTCGTTTGCAATTATATGACTCCAAGTTGTTGGCAATTTGTTTTCTTTATTTACTCTTATAACATATTCTTTTCCGTCTTCTGTAAAAGCTCCATATTCATTATAATATTTAGGTTCTTTTATATTATTTAAAATATCTATATCTTTTGTATTATCTTCTTTTTCTATTATTTTAGGAGTATTTTCAACAATTCTATATTCGTCCAAAACATCTTCTTCAATGTCTTTAATGATATTTTGTAGATTTCCTAAATGGCTATCAATTACTAAACTTGATACAAATTTTATTAAATTTAAATCTTGTACATCTATCTCACTTTTAGAAAGCACAAAAATCCCACCATAGATGTTTTTCATATATGCTAAATGGCAATTTAAAATAACTCCTTCAATTTCATCTTTTATATAGTTTTCGTAGCTGTAGTTTTCTTCATCTATTATTACCAACTCAACCTGAACATTTTTAGTTCTAAAAAATTCATATGCTTTTATAATTTGCTTAATAACATAAATATCATTTATATATTTTATTGTAACTGTAATTATAGGCAAATCTCCTGAAATGCCATATTTCCATAAGTCTTTTTGCTCATAGGTTTTGTATGCCAATTTAGAATTATTTTTCAACGGATTATCAAATAAAATATATGATAATATCGTTTGATATACATCCATATCTTTACCTTTAATTTCAAGATATCTTGATTCTGCTTCTGTTTTAGCTTTTACAATCTCAAATTCTCTGCTCACATTTTCCATTACTTTGTATTTTTCTATATTTTGAATTGCTAGCTGTTCTTCATATTCAACTGATAATATTAAATCAACATATATTTTTTGTTCTGGCTGAATTTTGATTGTATTTTTTAATGCAACTATTCCTTCTGTAGTAAGTCCTATTTTTTTAGACAATGGAGTTGAATTTTGAACAGCTTTGGGTATTCCAAAATTATTTCTTCCTGTAAATTTTGCTCTATCTATTTCATATTCTGTTTCTCCTATTTTTTCACTATTTGTTTGCATTTTGGCTATTAAATATAATTCTTTTTGATGGCTTTCTCTTTTCTTTCTTTTTACTGTTAAGTAATCATTCTCTTCATCATATCTATATACTAAAAATAGATTATTAAATGCTTGATGTGCATAGTCCTGTTCCTTTCTTGAAAGTACTGGCTCAAAATATGATGTTACTTCTAATATTTTTTCTTCTTGTGTTTTATTTTGAATTTCAAGTCTTCGTATTTCAACAGGTTCATTTGCATCAACAGTAACTTTGAATTTTGTTTTTATTTCTTCTTCTGTTTTTTCAAATTGATTTCTGTCTGGCATAAATTGAACTGTAAATTGCTCACAATTATTATCATCTGTTGCAGACCAGATTTCATTTGTTTTTATATCTTTTATATAGAAAAATATTCCTTGGTTATAATCATCTGTTCTTTTAAATCTATTTATATAATTTTCTTCAAATTTACTTACTCCACATCCTATCTGATTAATTGCTACAACATATTTTTCATTTCCTATTACATTTCCTCTTATTACCCTTTCATCAATTTTGTTATATTCTCTTACTGTATAATTTTCGTAATCTTGATATTTAATTTTTTCTGGTTTTTCTTTTGATTCTTTTGTTATTATAAATGTTTCTGGCATTCTTTCTTGTAATAAAATGCTTACTGCTTCTATTTCTGGATTTTTCATGAATCTTTTTTGAAATATTTGATTATTAAATAAGTTGTTTATAGATAGTAGTATCAAGGCTTGATGATGTGCCATATATGTTTTTACAGGTATTGATTTTTGACCTTTTGTAAGTCTTTCTGGTGTGTAATCTATTGATTCATAAAATCCATATTTATCATACATTCCTTGTTTTTCTAATTGTTTTAGATTCTTTAATACTGCTGTTGGCATATCTGTTATTGCTAATACACTTCCATAAGTTGCACTTACCATTTCATCTGCTAATCCTCTTTTTAGCCCTAACCATGGTATTCCAAATGCTTTATATTGATAGTTTGAATGTAAGTCTTTTAAGTTAAATGCCGCTTCTGATATTCCCCAAGGTATTCCTAGTTTTTGGCTATATTCAATTTGATTCATTATTGCAAATTTACATGATTCGTCTAATAAGCTTCCTTTATATCTTGGAATATTGATATTTGGCATTAAATATTCAAAAGCTGTTCCTGACCATGAAATGAGTCCTTTGTATTTTCGTAATACTGTTAATGTTCTACTTAAATTATTCCAATGTTTTGATGGCACATCATTTTTAGCTATTGCTACCAAACTCGCTTGTCTTGCTTCTGATGCTAATAGATCATAATAGGAATCTGTTAATTTGTTTTCTTCTATATTAAATCCTATTGAAAATAACCTTTGTTCCTCATTATATAATACTTTAAAGTCTGTATTTTCTATCATTTCAGTTAATTTATTTATCAAATCTTCTATTTCGTCTGTTTTGTCTAGTTCCTCTAAAAAAGCTCTTGCTGTGTACATATACCCAACTAAATTTCCACTATCTACTGTTGAAATATATCTTGGAATTAATGGTTTTTTGGTTTTTATATTATACCAATTATATAAATGTCCATTCCATTTTGGAAGTTCATACACAACATTTATTAGTTTTTTTAGTCTGTCTATACTTGATTCTAATCCATCAAATCCTAAGTCATAACTTGATATTATTGCTAACATTGAAAGTCCTATATTTGTAGATGATGTTCTTGGAACTACTACTTGCTTTCTGTCTTCTTGATAATTATCTGGAATCATATAATTGTTTTCTGCTGTTAAATAGTCTTTAAAAAATTGCCAAGTTCTTTGTGCAATCTCTTTTAGATATATTTCATCTTCTTTCGCTATTTTTTTCTTACCATTTTCTGGTACTTTGCTTATTTCACACATAATATAAGGAATAGTTATCCACAAAACACCAATAATTGTTAATAACCATCTATCAAACCCCAGTAAAATTGCTAATATTCCGAATATTACATTTATAGCCATCATTTTATAATAATTTTCAAATGTAGTTTTAGATTGTTTTTCTGCATCTTCTGAAGTCATCCATTCTAGCAAATGTTTATGAGAAATATTTACTCTATATATTGTTTTACAAATCGCTTTTAATTCTACATATGCCTTATATGGCACACAACCTACCGTTAAAATTGCCCTATATATTGCACCTTTTACTCCTGCAATATGTGGTGTAAATGTTCTTTGTTTTTTCTCTCCTTCTTTTCTTGAAAATGCCAATGTTAAAATTTCTAACACAAATGGATATATAACAATTCCAAGTGATGTTAATACTATCCATTGACTTTTTGTACATATTCCCCATACTAATAAAACTATTGTTGCTATTTCAAATAAACTTCTTCTTAAATTATCAAATATTTTGAATTTTGAAAGTGCATTTAATTTGCTTTTTAGCCATCTCGTAATTTGCCAATCTCCTCTTGTCCACCTTGATAATCTATTCATAAAACTTGCATATTTAGTTGGATATCCATCCATTAGCATTATGTCTGACGCTAATCCACATCTTAGATAACTTCCTTCTAATAAATCATGGCTAAGTACCGTATTTTCTGGAATTTCTTGTTTTAGCACTTTTGAAAATACTTCAACATCATATATTCCTTTTCCTGTAAAAATCCCTTCATCAAAATTATCTTGATATACATCAGATATTGCATTTGTATAATTATCTATTCCACCCGCTCCTGCAAAGATTTTTGTGAATAAATTTGTATGACTAACATTTAAATTTATCCCTACTCGTGGTTGCATTAATGCATGACCTTTTGTTACTATTCCGTTTTGTATTTCTGGTTTGTTTAATATGTGTGACATAGCTCCAACTAGTTCAAATGCAGTATTTAAAACCAAGTCTGTATCTGCATCTAATGTTATTACATATTTTATTTGTGGTAATTCTTGTTGATTTATTGTGTTTATTTTGAATTTATTTTTTTCATTTTTTAAGATATATTCATTAAATTGTGTAAGTAATCCTCTTTTTCTTTCCCATCCTAAATATTTATCTTCTTTTTTATTGTATTGTCTTTCTCTATAAATAAAATGGAATATCGGAAATCCATTTTGTGAGTATTTTTCGTTTAAAAGAGCTACTTGTTTTAGCCCTTCTTCTATTACTTCTTTATCAAATTCTTCATCTTTTGCAGTACTTTCAGAACAGTCTCCTAATAATGCAAAATATAAATTTTCACTTTTATTAGCTAAATAAAATACTTCCATTTTATTAAATAGTTCTTGTACTTTTTCTTTTGTTTTTATAATTGTTGGTATTACTACAAATGTTGCATTTTCTTTTGTGATTCCATCTGCTAACTCTAATTTGGGGATTATTTTTGGTTTTACTATTTTTCCTAATATATATTGAATTGTTTGAGTTACAAATTCTGATATTGGTATAATTAAAAATATTGTTGTTAATATAAATCTTGTTAAATTTTTTTCATTTACTCCTGCTAATATAATTGATAATCCTAATGTTAGTACAAAAAATGTTATGATATAAATTTTTGATTTTGTTTGTGGTTTTAATATTTTTTCTTTATATTGTAATTTATTATATAATTCGCTTCTTCCATCATCTATTAAATAATATCCTATATGACTTTGTTTGCTTCCTTTTTCTGCATTATTACAAAGTTCTATTGTTTTCTTTGCTACATATATTTCAGACATTTTCGTTTTTTGTGCTATTTCCTTTATTGTATTTCTGTAATATTCCTTTGTTTTATATTCCATTTTGTCATATACGCTTGCTGGATCATTGCTTAAAATTCCTTCTACTCCATTGATTTTTTCAAATATATCTAAAAAATTTATTCTTTGAATAGTTTTTATACTTGTTATGCAATTTCCCATTGTTATTTTTCTTATAGCTGTTGCAAAATGCTCTTTTTGTATTGCGTCTGATACTGTTATTCCTAGTTTTTCTACTTCTTCTTCTAAAATATTTAGATATCCATATGCTTTTTTTCCATATTTTTTTAATGAATATGACATGTATTCTATAAATGGATATTTCATATTTTTTACTTCATTACCTTTTAGCCTCATTCCAGAAAATTGATTATATTTTAATTCACTTTTGTCTTTCTTTTCTACTAGTCTTTCTATTATACTTTTTACTTTATATTTTTGGATTTGACTACTATATATTTTTTCGCATATATCTGCAATGTTTTGTATTATTGCTATTTGTAAAAACACTCCTATATTCCATATTTCTTCCATATTTAATGTTTTTTTGGTTTGATATGCTTGCAAATATTTTTCTAAGTTCTCTCCTGTTATTCTGTTGTCTGTATATGCTACTATTTCGTTTGCCAATACATATATTCGTGCAAATCCTGTATATTTACCATTTTGAATTCCTACAAAATTTGTGTATTTTTTTAATGTTATTTCTTTTTCTATTTGTCTTACAGATTCTTCTACTATATAAAAATTGTCTAATATCCATTCTCCAGCTGGATGTATGTTTATTCCTAATTTAATATGTTCATTTAATAGATTATACGTACTTTTTATTAACCCATAGTTTGTTAACATTTGTGGTATTGGATATGTGTTTTTATCTGATTTTGATTTTAATGTGTGTTGTATTGCTATTTTTTCCATATGCTTTTTTAGTTGCTCTTCATCTAGTATTGCTCCTTCTATGTCTAATTTTTGATATTTTCTCAAAAAAATCCACTCCTTGCAAATTATGTTTTATACATATTGTTTGCAAAAAGTGGTGTTTTATACATTTTTAATTTTCAATTCAAATGGAAAAAGGCGTTATTTACGCCTTTTTCTGTTGGAGTCATCATGGCAAAGATCATAAAGACTCTTACAAAAGATTACAACCCATAATACATAAATTGCATATCTTACTAACTGGTTAGCAAGGATATACTCTCCATTTACATATACCGGTATAAATCTTGTTGAAAAATACATTGCAATTACAGCAACCATTGACAAAGCCATAGTTACTACAAGAATTGTTGTTCTTACAACTTTTCTTAAAATATGTTTTACAATCCGTTTTGTTTTTCTGCTCATTTTTTTTCCTCCAATAGTGTGTTGACTATATTCCTAGTCAAAATCAAATTAATAGTTATCTTTATTATACTACTTTTTATTTAAAAATGCAAATTCTTCATTTTAAATTCTAATCCAGTATTTCTTTTTTTACTGTCCACATTATTAATCATATAATCTATAACTCTCTCGTTTCCAATAACAATCAGTAATTTTTTTGCTCTAGTCAATCCTGTATATAATAAATTTCTTGTAAGAAGCATTGGTGCAGCTTGTGGTACAATCATAATTACAACATCAAATTCACTTCCTTGTGCTTTATGGATTGTAATGCAATAACTGTGTTCTATTTGTTCCAAATCATTAAATTCATACCAAACATATTTATCATCATCAAATTTAACACATATATTTTTTTCTTTTTCATTTATATTTAATATTGTTCCTGTTTCTCCATTAAATACACCGTTTCCTCCTTCAACTTCGCCCTCATTTTTCTTTTCCCAATACATATCATAATTATTCTTTATTTGCATTATTCTATCGCCAATTCTGAATATTGCTCCCATGCTGTTTTTTTCCACTTCTCCTTCTCTATGTGGATTTAATTCTTCTTGTAATGCTTTATTCATTTCTTTTGTTCCAAGTAATCCTTTTTTGGTAGGACTTAAAACTTGTATACTCTCGAAAAAATCATAATCTCCAAATTTTTTTAGTCTTCCATTACATAATGATAATACTTGTTCTAAAACCTTTTCTTGATTATTTTCTTTTATAAAGAAAAAATCTTGTTTAGAATCTTCTTCCATTTCTGGATCTTCTTTACTAATAAATTTCTTTCCATTATTAACTCTATGTGCATTGACTATAATTTTACTTTTAGCTGCTTGTCTAAATA
>CAKOYL010000024.1 GCA_934130705.1 uncultured Clostridia bacterium | reverse complement strand
AAAGCAAAAGAAGAAATTGAAGCTTTAGGCGGAAAGGCTGAGGTGATTTAGTTGTTTAAAACAATCAAAAATGCATTTAAAACACCTGATGTAAGAAAAAGAATACTATATACACTATTACTAATAGTAATTTTTAGATTAGGATGTTATATAACTGTTCCAGGAGTTAACAGTATAACATTAAATGAAGCAATGAGCTCAAATAGCGGAATAGCAGGATTAATAGATATTATTTCAGGAGGGGCATTTTCTAGATTTTCTGTTTTTGCAATGTCAATTAGCCCTTATATCACAGCGTCAATAGTTATTCAATTATTAGCTATGATAATACCATCTTTAGAGAGATTAACTAAAGAAGGTGGAGAAGAAGGAAGAAAGAAGATTAATAGATATACAAAATTATTAACATTAGTTTTAGCATTAGTTGAAGCAATTGGAATATTTGTATCTTATAAATCTTCTGGAATATTTATAAATACAAACTTTTCAACAGGAGCAATGGTTGTAATAGCATTAGTTGCTGGAACATCAATATTGATGTGGCTTGGAGATGAAATTACAAGTAAAGGTATTGGAAATGGAATCTCTATTATAATATTTGTTGGTATCATATCAGGATTACCAAGTTTTGTATCAACACTATGGAAGTTAATAATGACAGATTCAGGATTTAGCACAACAGGATTGCTAATGTCATTAGGAATATTAATTGGAACAATAATCTTAGTTGCAGGAGTTGTATTTGTACAACAAGCTGAAAGAAGAGTTCCAGTACAATATTCTAAAAAAGTAGTTGGAAGAAAAATGGTTGGTGCACAAAGCACACATATTCCACTAAAATTAGCAATGGCTGGAGTTATGCCTATCATATTTGCATCATCATTCTTAACATTCCCAGCAATGATTATACAAATATTTGTAAGTGATATTGGTAGTAAAACAGGATTTTTAGCAGGTTTATATAAATTTTCAATAGCTACATCATCTTCAAATGTTGGTATTGGTTATTCAATAGCAAATGCCTTAGTATATTTAGTGTTAATAATGGCATTTACATTTTTCTATACTTATGCTACATTTAATCCAGCAGAAGTATCAAACAACATAAAGAAAAATGGAGGATTTATTCCAGGAATAAGAGCTGGAAAACCAACAACAGAATATTTATCATCAATTATATCTAAATTAACTTGGTTTGGAGGATTTTTCCTAGCAGTAATTGCTATTTTACCAATGTTATTAAGATTTACAAACTTAAATATTGCTTTTGGTGGTACATCTATTTTAATCGTTGTAGGTGTTGCATTAGAAACAGTACAACAATTAGAATCACAATTAGTAATGAGACATTATAAAGGATTTTTGGAATAATAAATAAAATTATGGGGAGATATAATTAATGGAGATATATTAATTGTATCACCCTATAATGGTTTATATTAATAGTTTTTATAATAATTATTATGTGATTATGGTAATTATTATAAAGATTATTGAAAAGTAATCTAATTTAATTAAGGAGAGATGAATGATGATTATTATTATGTTAGGTGCGCCAGGAACTGGAAAAGGAACAGTAGCAGGAAAATTACAAGATAAATTAGGCTTTGTACAAGTTTCAACAGGAGATATATTCAGAAAAAATATTAAAGAAGGAACAGAACTTGGAAAATTAGCAGATAGCTATATTTCAAAAGGAAATTTAGTACCAGATGATGTAACAATAAAAATAATAGAAGATAGATTAAATGAACCAGATGTAGAAAATGGAATAATCTTAGATGGATTCCCAAGAACAGTAAAACAAGCGGAAGAACTAGATAAAATATTAGCTTCAAAAGGAAAACAAGTAGATAAAGTATACAATTTAACAACACCTGAAGAAGAAATAATAGAAAGAATAGTAAACAGAAGAGTTTGCTCAAATCAAGAATGTAAAGCTATATATAATATAGTATTAAATCCACCAAAAGTTGAAGGGATTTGTGATAAATGTGGTTCAGAATTAATAACAAGAAAAGATGACAATGAAGAAACAGTAAGAGCAAGATTAAAAAATTATTTTGAACAAACAGCACCATTAGTAGATTACTATGAAAAAGAAGGAAAATTAGTAACAGAAGTAGTAAGCAAATCAATAAATAAATTAGGCGAAGATGTAGCTAATGAAATAGTAGAACAATTAAAATAAAAGTGAATATAGAAAGGGAGTAGACCTAAATTGGTAACAATTAAATCAAAAAGAGAAATTGAATTAATGAAAGAAGTTTGCAAAGTAGTGGCATTGACTTATGAAGAATTAGAAAAAAATATAAAACCAGGAATGACAACATATGAATTAGATAAGTTAGCAGAAAAGACAATGAGAAGCTTAGGAGCAACACCAGCACAAATTGGATATGACCCAGGAATAAGAGGTGTACCTAAGTTCCCAGCTGCAACTTGTGTTTCTGTGAATGATGAAGTCATACATGGTATACCATCAAGAAATAGAGTTATAAAAGAAGGAGATATTGTAAGTGTTGATACAGTAGCTTTAAAAAATGGATTTAACGGAGACGCTGCAAGAACATTTATAGTAGGAGAAACATCAAAAGAAAATAAGAGATTAGTTGATGTTACAAAACAAGCATTTTTTGAAGGAATAAAATATGCAAAACCAGGCAATAGAATTGGAGACATTTGTCATGCAATAGGAGAATATGTTCATTCACAAGGATTTTCAGTAGTTAGAGAATTCCAAGGACATGGAATAGGAAGAGAAATGCATGAAGATCCAGGAATTCCAAATTACGGAAAAGCTGGAAGAGGATTAAGACTTGAACCAGGAATGACATTAGCGATAGAACCTATGGTAATACAAGGAAAACCAAACATTTTAGAATTAGATGATGGATGGACAATTATAACAGAAGATGGAAGTATGGCTGCACATTATGAAAATACAATTTTAATTACAGAAAAAGAGCCAGAAATATTGACAATCCTAAAAAAATAATGTATAATGTAGTAGTTATTATCGAAATGGAAAAATTATGTATAATAATAATTTGCTCTTATAGGAGGGGATATCTTGGCAAAGGAAGATGTTATAGAAGTTGAAGGTACTGTTGTAGAAGCATTACCAAATACAAATTTTAAAGTAGAACTTGAAAATGGACATCAAATATTAGCTCATATTTCGGGAAAACTTAGAATGAATTATATAAAAATTCTACCAGGTGATAAAGTAAAAGTAGAATTATCACCATATGACTTATCAAGAGGTCGTATAATATGGAGAGCAAAATAATAAAGTTTAAATTTAACCCAAATAATATAAAGTTTTAAGACTTATAAATAGGAGGTGCAAAAAATGAAAGTAAGACCATCAGTAAAGAAAATATGTGACAAATGCAAAGTAATAAAAAGAAAAGGTGTAATTAGAGTTATATGCGAAAACCCTAAACACAAACAAAGACAAGGATAATTTGTTTTTTTAATTGTTTATAACACAAATTAGGTAGCGGCTGTGAAAGTTTATTTATAAAATAAAAATTTGCATATCAAATTTGTGTTTATATATATGTCTTGAGAATATCTAAAGACCCGTAGCGGGGTGCATTTCACCTTTAGAAAAGATAGAGACAAAAGTTAATAAATAATAATAAAAGAAAAAATTTTGGAGGTGCAAAATAATATGGCTCGTATAGCAGGAGTAGACTTACCTAAAGAAAAAAGGGTAGAAATAGGACTTACATATATTTATGGAATAGGATTAACAAGCTCTCAAAAAATACTAGCAAAAGCTGGAATTAATCCAGATACTAGAGTAAAAGACTTAACAGATGAACAAGTTAATGACATAAGAAAAGTTATTGATGAATCATACAAAGTTGAGGGAGATTTAAGAAGAGAAGTTGCTCTTAACATAAAAAGACTTACAGAAATCGGATGCTACAGAGGATTAAGACACAGAAAAGGATTACCTGTAAGAGGACAAAGAACAAAAACTAATGCTAGAACAAGAAAAGGTCCTAGAAAGTTAGTTAGCAAAAGCAAAAAATAAAAAAATTGACTAAAATCATCAATCTGCACATTTTCAATATTTATTACAAATCTCAGCATACAAACGTATAGCTTCGCCTTGTAATAAATATCAAAAATGCACATCTTAATAATTTTAATCAATTTTTAGGAATGATATAAACCTTATTAAAATGAAGGAGGGAAATTTTAAAAATGGCAAACAAAAAAACAACTACAAGAAAACCAGTAGCTAGAAGAAATAGAAAAAACATTGAAAAAGGTGAAGCACATATTCACTCTAGCTTTAACAATACAATAGTAACAATAACAGATACACAAGGAAATGCAATTTCATGGGGAAGTGCTGGAGAATTAGGATTCAAAGGTTCTAGAAAAAGCACACCATTTGCTGCAGGACAAGTTGCAGAAACAGCAGCTAAAGCAGCTATGGAACATGGATTAAAATCAGTAGAAGTATATGTAAAAGGACCAGGAGCTGGTAGAGAAGCTGCAATAAGATCACTTCAAACAGCAGGTCTTGAAATAAGCGCAATCAAAGATGTAACACCAATACCACATAACGGTTGTAGACCACCAAAAAGAAGAAGAGTATAGAAAGGAGTATTAATAATGGCAAGATATAAAGACGAACAATGTCGTATATGCCGTAGAGAAGGACAAAAATTGTTCTTAAAAGGATCAAGATGTTATTCTGATAAATGCAGTATTTCTAGAAGAAATTATGCACCAGGACAACACGGACAAAAAAGAGCAAAACTTTCTGAATACGGTACACAATTAAGAGAAAAACAAAAAACAAGATCATATTATGGAGTTGGAGAAAAACAATTTAGAAAATATTTCGAAATGGCTTCAAATAAAAAAGGTGTAACAGGTGAAAACTTATTACAAATATTAGAAAGCAGATTAGATAATGTTGTTTATAGATTAGGATTTGGAACATCAAGAGCACAAGCTAGACAATTTGTAAACCATGGACAATTTGAAGTAAATGGTAAAAAAGTTAACATACCATCTTACTTAGTAAAAGCTGGAGATGTAATCACAGTTAGAGAAAACAAAAAAGACAACTCTACATTAAAAATGAATATAGAAGAAACAGCTGCTAGACCAGTTCCAGCATGGCTTGAAAAAGATAGCGAAAAATTAAGTGGTAAAGTAATTAGATTATCAGCAAGAGAAGATATAGATCTTCCAATCGAAGAACATTTAATAGTAGAGCTTTACTCAAAATAATAGTTTTTAAAAGTAAGTCTAAAGGTTTAATCAAAACTTTGAAATTTTACTTAAGAGAACTTATAAAGTTTTTAAATAGGTTTGAGAATATTCTCAATTTAGGAGGTAAAAATGATAGAATTTGAAAAGCCAAATATTGAATGTCTAGAAATCGATGATGCAAATAATTATGCAAAATTTGTATGTGAACCATTAGAAAGAGGATATGGTGTAACTATAGGTAACTCTTTAAGAAGAATATTGCTTTCTTCACTTCCGGGTTGTGCAATTACAAGCGTAAAAATAGACGGAGTATTACACGAATTTTCAACTATTCCAAACGTAGTAGAAGATGTACCAGAATTAATAGTAAATCTAAAAAATGTTAGATTAAAATTTGATGGAAATGAAGAAAAAGTATTAAGAATAGACTTCAAAGGAGAGGGAGAAGTTACAGCAGCAGATATCAAATCAGATGGAACAGTAGAAATATTAAATCCAGATTTACATATCGCAACAGTTTCTGAAGGTGGAAATCTTTCAATAGAAATGACAGCAGATAGAGGAAGAGGATACAACTCATCTGAAAAAAATAAAAAGCCAAATCAAGATATTTCTGTACTTCCAATAGATTCAATCTATACACCAGTAAAAAAAGTAAATTACCAAGTAGAAAATACTAGAGTTGGTCAAACTGTAGATTATGATAAACTAGTAATTGAAGTATGGACAGATGGAAGCTTAAAAGCTCATGAAGCATTAAGTTTAG
The DNA here is from genome assembly GCA_934130705.1 of uncultured Clostridia bacterium. The sequence goes on along the minus strand of CAKOYL010000024.1, from coordinate 6,297 downwards.
CTGCCAAAGTTATGACTGGTCATTTAGAATTATTCATTGATTTATCAGAAACAACAAAAAATACACAAGTTATGATAGAAAAAGAAGAATCTAAGAAGGAAAAAGTTCTTGAAATGTCAATAGAAGAACTAGAATTATCAGTTAGATCATACAACTGTTTAAAAAGAGCTAACATATCAACTGTTGAAGACTTAATTAGTAAATCAGAAACAGAAATGATGAAAGTTAGAAATTTAGGAAAGAAATCTTTTGATGAGGTAACAGCCAAATTACATTCATTAGGCTTAGACTTTGCACAAGAAGATGAGTAATAAAAAATAAAGGGATAGAATCCCAACGAAAAAAAGAAAGAGGAAGGTGAAAAAATTGGCTACAAATAGAAAATTAGGTAGAACTACAGATATTAGAATGGCAATGTTAAGAAACTTAACAACAGACCTATTAGTACATGGAAAAATCGAAACAACTTTACCAAGAGCCAAAGAAGTAAAATCAATAGCTGATAGCATCATATCACTTGCAATAAAAGAAAAAGATAACTTTGAAGAAGTAGATCAAAAAGTTGTTAAAGCTAAATTAGATTCAAAAGGTAACAAAGTTACTGAATTAGTAAAAAGCAAAAACGGTAAAGAATATTTAAAAGTAGTTAAAGAAGAAACTACTGAAAAAAGACAAAAAGATATGCCATCAAGATTAAATGCTAGAAGAAAAATAATGAGAAAAGTTAACAAAGTAAAAGATGTAGATGGTAAATCAATAGATGTTCCAGCAATGTTATTTAACGAAATAGCACCTAAATATGCAGGTAAAAACGTTGGTGGATACACACGTATAGTAAAAGCTGGTCCTAGAAGAGGAGACGGAGCTGAAGTTGCTATATTACAATTAATATAATTAATTATAAATAAAAAGAGATGAACTACTTAAAGTAGAACATCTTTTTTTATTTATATAAATCTAAAATACCTACCCTTAAAGCTTTCGAAAATCCTAAAATTTCAGTATCTGTTATAAATCTCTTACCATTTTCTAATTTAGAAATATCAGAACGACTAAGTTTAAAGCCTAAAACCTGCATTCTTGCGCATAAGTCCTCTTGAGTTATTTTTTTATTTTTACGAATTTGTTTTATATTATTTCCAGCAATATTTAAAGAATTTTGAGAAATCATTTTTTTACTCATAAGAATACCTCCTAAAAAATGTTCTTTTTTCGAACATTATTATTGATTTTATAATAAAGCAATGTTATAATTGTTCTAAAATGGAACAAAAATAAAAATAGGGGGAATTCAAATGAAAAAAATCAAAAAATTAAAAGAAAAAGAAGGTATTACATTAGTTGCTTTGGTAGTAACAATAGTTATATTACTGATTTTAGTAGGAATAGCAATAGCAACGTTGACAGGAGAAAATGGACTATTAACACGTGCACAACAAGCAAAAAAATTAACTATAAATGCACAAGATAATGAAAATTTGATATTAGGAGATTATGAAGAAAAAATTGATGAAATAGTAGGAAGCAGAGATACAGTAACAATTTCAAAAGAAGAATATGAAGCATTAAAAAATAGTAACAGTTATGCAACAACAGAAAAGGAAGTAGGAACTTGGATAGACGGAAGCAAATTATACAGGGTAACAATAAATAAAACAATGCAATTTAGTGGAGCTGATTGGTATGCTTTTGATTTAGGATTGTCAAAATATAATATAAAACAATTAGTTAATGTTGATTATTGTAGTATAAATAAAACAACAGAGGTAGAAGCTGGGGCAGTATATAATTTTTTGATGTCGTTTGTAAATGGAGATATACTTAATGTTTATCTATCAACGAATGATGAAATTATGCCTGATTGTGTAACACTTACATATACAAAACTAGACTATTAATTCGTTACAGTTCAGTAAGAAATGATTAAAAACATATCATGTTGTTTATGTAATAAAATGGTAATTGAAATTTAATATAAATTTTGAAAAAATTTTTTTAGTGCGAACAAAAAATTAATTTTCTTATAAAGTACAAAATCGCTAATGCGGTGGTCGTAAGATAAAAAGAAGAAATAACAATACAATATCATGTTAGAAGTATATGGAAAAAAATACTAAAATATAGTATAATGCTCTTCGGAGGACCAAAATGAAAAACATAGAATACCAAATAAAATACTCAAAAATAAAAAACATCTACATACAAATAAAAAACGGACAAGTAATAATAAAAGCACCCAAAAGAGTAAGCAAAAAAGAAATAGAAAAACTAATAGAACAAAAAGCAGAATGGATAAAAAAAAGCTTAGAAAAAGAAAAGCAAAAACAATCCAACCAAGCACTATATACCAAAGAAGAATTTAAACAAATAGTAACATCAAATGCAAAAGAACTAATAAACGAAACAGGACTAATACCAAATAAAATAACAATAAAAGAAATAAAATATGCATGGGGAAGTTGTTCAAGCAAGAAAAACATTACAATAAATCTAGAACTAATAAAATATAGCCAAAAAGCAATAAGATATGTAATATTACATGAGCTATGTCATATAAAACATATGAACCATTCAAAAGAATTTTGGAAATTAGTTGAAAAATACATGCCAGAATATAAAGAAATTCAAAAAGAATTTAAATAAAAAATAACGTAAAATAAAATGAATAAAAAACAATACTAAGTTCATAATAAAAAAAGAAAGAGAGGAAATATTATGAATTTAGAACAAAATTTAAATGAATTATTATCAGACTTAAACGTATTTTATCGTAAATTACAAAATTACCACTGGAACGTTACAGGACAAGACTTTTTCCAAGCACATTCAAAATTAGAAGAATTATATAACGAAATAAATGAACAAATAGATGAAGTAGCAGAACATATACTAATTTTAGGAGAAGAACCATTAGGAACACTAAAAGATTATTTGGAAAAAACAAATATAACAGAAGCAGAAAACAAAAAAATACAATCACAAGCAGTTTTTCAAACAATATTAAAAGATTACAAAAAATTACTTGAAAAGGTAACAGAAATAAAGGAAAAAGCAGATGAACAAAAAGAATACTCAACATCAGCATTAATGGATGATTATATTTTGGACTATAGCAAAATAATATGGATGTTAAAGCAAAAAGAGGAATAATCACACAAAAAAATAATAAAACATATAATAGACCATAGGAGGCAAAAAAATGATTGAATTTGTATTAAATACAATATTCTGGACATTAGCCATTTATGGTCTTTTTGAAATTATAAAAAATATTATATATATAAATACATATACAAAATTTAAGTCAGATGGAATTCATGTCATAATAGCAGTAAAAAACCAAGAAGAAAAAATAGAAGGATTTTTACGTTCAATATTATTCAAAATATTATATGGGAGAGAAGAATATCTTAAAAACATTATAGTTGCTGATTTGGAATCAACTGATAATACTAAAGAAATAGCTAAAAAATTAGCAAAGGACTATGAAATATTAAAAGTTCTAAGTTGGAAAGAATGTAAAGATATAATGGACAGCATAAATGATATTGCAAGTAAATGATTGTTTTTGATGGCTTAGGCTTGGGAGATATATTTAATTACTATTTTTTTAGTTCAATACATAATTTAAGAAATTCTAAATTAATTTTTTGAGACCCTTTCACTTAGTCCTCGCTAGTCGCTCGACGTGAACATTCCCCCAAAAATTAATTAAGAATTTCTAAAATTATTCCAATCATATTTAAAAATAGTAATTAAATATATCTCCCAAGCCTAAGCCATCAAAAACAATCATTTACTTGTATGAAAGTAGCTTTTTTATAAAAATAGTTTGAAATATCCCTATATATATGTTAAGATATAAAAAACAAAAATGAAAGGATGCTAAAATGTTAAAATTAGAAAATATCAAAAAAGACTATAAATCTGGAGACACAACAGTACAAGCATTAAAAGGAATAAACATTCAATTTAGAAAAAGTGAATTTGTTTCTATATTAGGACAAAGTGGTTGTGGAAAAACAACTTTACTAAACATCATAGGTGGCTTAGATAGATATACATCAGGAGATTTAATTATAAATGGGAAATCAACAAAGAAATTCAAAGATAAAGATTGGGATGCATATCGTAATTATTCAGTCGGATTTGTCTTTCAAAGTTATAATTTAATACCACATCAAACAATATTATCAAATGTGGAACTTGCCCTTACATTGTCAGGAGTATCAAAAAAAGAAAGAAAAGAAAGAGCGATAAAAGCTTTAGAACAAGTGGGATTAGGAGAACAAATACATAAAAAGCCAAATCAATTATCAGGAGGTCAAATGCAAAGAGTAGCAATAGCTAGAGCATTAGTTAATGATCCAGATATTATATTGGCAGATGAACCAACCGGGGCATTAGATACAAAAACAAGTGTACAAATTATGGAAATTTTAAAAGAAATTTCAAAAGATAAATTAATAATAATGGTAACACATAATCCAGAATTAGCAGAAAAATATTCAACAAGAGTAATAAAAATATTAGATGGTGTAATAACAGATGATTCAAATCCATATGAAAATAAAAATGAAAAAAATGAAAAAGCAAAAACTGGAAGAACATCAATGAAGTTTTTTACAGCGTTACATTTAAGTCTAAATAACTTAATGACCAAAAAAGGAAGAACATTATTAACATCATTTGCAGGAAGTATTGGAATTATAGGAATAGCTCTTATATTAGCAATATCAACAGGAGTTCAAAATTACATAAAGAAAGTTGAAGAAGACACCTTGTCATCTTATCCAATAACAGTTGAAGAAACAGCAATAGATATGTCAAGTATGTTACAATCTATGATGGGAGAAGCACCAAAAAACGAAAATCAAGAAGACGGAAAAGTATATTCAGCAGATGTAATGAACAATATGATTAAAACACTTTCAAATAAAAGACAAAGCAATAATTTAGGAGAATTAAAAAAATATTTAGAACAGGAAAATAACGAAATAAAAAATAACAGCAATAGCATTCAATATGATTATGATTTAAACTTGAATTTATATAAAGAAAATACAGAAAATGGAATAGTGAAAGTAAATCCAAGTACAGTAATGAATTCATTTGGAATGGGAGATATGATAGAAGCACAAAATAATTCCTCAGTGGCTTCAATGTTTGGAAGCTCAATGATGACAAATACGGACATATGGGTAGAAATGTTAGATAATGAAAAATTATTACAATCACAATATGACCTATTAAAAGGAAATTGGCCAAAAGCATATAACGAAGTAGTTCTAATAGTAAAAGAAGATGGAAGAATAGATGATTATACATTATATTCTTTAGGATTAAAGGATCAAAGCGAACTAAAAGAAAAATGGAAAGCTATAGAAAATGGAGAGAAAATAGAAGAAAAAGACGAAACAACATCTTATACATATGATGAATTACTAAATTTATCATACAAATTAATCTTAAACTCAGATTACTATAAAAAAGAAAATGGACTATGGATAGATAAAAGCGAAGATGATAATTACATGAAAGAAAAGATTGCACAAGCTGAAAGTATAAAAGTGGTTGGAATAATAAAACAAAACAAAGAAAGTGTAGCTTCATCAGTAACAAGTGGAATAGGATATACAAAAGATTTAAAAGAATATGTAATAAAAAAATCAAATGAAACAGAAATAGTAAAAGAACAAAAAGAAAATCAAAAAATAAATGTATTTACAGGATTAGAATTCCCAACAGATGATAGTGAAAAATTTGATTATAATAATCTATCAACAGAACAAAAAATGGCAATGAGCAAATTAAGTAGTGAAGAAATAGCAAAAATGATGGAAACATATTCATCAAACAAAGACGCAAGTTATGAAAAAAACTTAAAAAAATTAGGAGCAATAGATTCAGAAAAGCCAACATCAATAAGTATATATCCAAAAGACTTTAGTTCAAAAGATATAATAACAAGTGAAATAGAAAAATATAATCAAAAACAAAAAGATGAAGGAAAAGAGGAAAATGTAATCACATACACAGACTTAGTAGGAGTTATGATGAAATCAGTAAGTCAAATAATCAATACTATAAGTTATGTATTAATTGCATTTGTAGCAATTTCTCTAATCGTATCATCAATAATGATAGGAATAATAACATATATATCAGTATTAGAAAGAACAAAAGAAATAGGAATATTAAGAGCAATAGGAGCTTCAAAGAAAGATATATCAAGAGTATTCAATGCTGAAACATTTATTGTCGGACTTATTTCAGGGTTACTGGGAATAGGAATTA
>CAKOYL010000023.1 GCA_934130705.1 uncultured Clostridia bacterium | reverse complement strand
TGGGGTGCAAAAGTAATAGAAACTTTATCAAAAGATATAACATCTGCATTTCCAGGAGCAAAAGGTTATTCAAGTAGAAACTTGAAATATATGAGTCAATTTGCAAAAACATATTCTAATTATTTAGATGTAAAAGATGAGCTCTCTAAAGTTAGTTGGTCACATAATCTTGTTTTAATGAGTAAAATAAAAGATGAAAATGAGAGAAATTGGTATATAAATGAAACCATAAAAAATGGTTGGGCAAGAAGTGTACTAATCCATCAAATAGAATATGGATTATATGATAGGTCAACAGCAGAAGAAAAAACACACAATTTTCCAAAAGTTTTACCACCAGTTCAATCTGAATTAGCAATTCAAACTTTAAAAGATCCTTATATTTTTGATTTTTTAACTTTGGCAAAAGATTATAAAGAAAAGGATTTGGAAGACCAATTAGTAAAGCATATTACTCAATTTTTGCTAGAATTAGGTGCTGGCTTTGCATTTGTAGGAAGACAATATCATTTAGAAATTGGTGGAGATGATTATTATATAGACTTATTATTTTATCATTTAAAACTAAAATGCTATGTAGTAATAGAATTAAAAACAGTAGAATTTCAACCAGAATTTGCTCGGAAAATTGAACTTCTACTTATCAGCAGTAGATGATATGCTAAAAACAAAAGATGATAATCCATCAATTGGTATATTATTGTGTAATGAAAAAAATAAAGTAAAAGCTGAATATGCACTAAAAGATATAAATAAACCTATTGGAATTTCTGAATATGAATTAATAAAAGCAATACCAGAAGATTTAAAATCAAATTTACCAACTGTTGAAGAGATAGAACAAGAAATTACTGAAAAAATTAAAAATGATGATAATAATTAGTCAAATTGGGCAACCGCAGTTGCCCAATTTAATATAATAAAAAAATTTTTTAAATATTGACATTAAAAATAATGCAATGTATAATGGAGTCATTCTCAACGAGGCTCGAAATTAGCCCCAGTTTGGCTAGAAATAGTGAAGGAACTACTAATAACAGTAATTCCTGCGTAATTAGTGCGGACTAGCTATAAATGGATATATTATAGATAGAAATCTACACTGAAAGAGCCTATAAATAGGACAAAATAACATAGAATGCTATATAATGTTGTAGAGATACAATGAGATATATATTACTTATATGTGCAATATATTGTCCTATGAGGGGCTCTTCCTTGAAAATTTAATTAGGAACCACAAACAAGCTGTACACTTTCCAAGATTAGAAGACAGAGGGGCGCTTATTTAATATTAAATAAGTTCTAATCTAAAAAAAGGAGGTGTAACGATTATGAAAATTCCAGAACATATTGTTTTAGCAATTGTAGTAATGTTAGTTGGGAAAGCTTGTGGTTATAGTGAAGAATCGATAATGAGTTTAGTGAAATTTATTATAGGTTTTGGAATTATAGTAAATGCTAAATTTATTATCAAAAAAAGTAAAGACATTAAAGAATATGCTATTAAATTTTTCACTAAAAACTAATTAAACTTTTCTTTTTATAAATAGATTTTTGCAAAAGTATACTTATAAAAGGAAAAGGTAATATGGATTATAAAAATTGCGAGTTATATAAGGTCAAAAGAAAAAGAGACTTATTCGTTCTATTACATATAGATGAAAATAAATTAAATGAAGAACTATATAAATATAGAGTTTGTATAAAAGATAAAAAAAGACTATTAGAGAAGCCTAGTGAAGAATTAAAAAAGATACAAAGGAATATATTAAATAAGTTATATCAATTAAATTTTCCAGAATATGTATTTTCAGGAATTAGAGGTAGGTCTGCATTTGGGAATGCAATATACCACATTAATTGTAAATATATGCTAAAGTTAGATATGAGTAAGTTTTTTCCAAACACGCATAGAAACAGTATATATGAATTTTTTAAGAATAAACTAAAAATGAGTTCTGATGTAGCATTAATATGCACAGATATAGTAACAGTTAATTATGATAAAGAAAATGTAATAATAGAAGATGAAGTATATGATTTTTTAAGGTTAAAAAGAATAAAAAATACTAATCACTTACCATCAGGAACACCGACTAGCCAGATTTTATCATATTTAGCTAATATAGATATGTTTGATGAAATTATAGAATATACTTCTGGGCACAAATTACAATGTACTATATATGTAGATGATATTACAGTTTCATCTATGACTAGATATATTTCTAAAAAAGAAGAATCTGAAATCAAAAACATTATAAGAAAACATAAACAAAATTTGAGTAAAGGAAAAACTATAAGATATGGAGCAAATGAATATAAAAAAGTAACAGGTTTTGTAATTGCTCCAAATAACAAATTAGTAATACCAAATAAAATAAAGTCGAAAATAAAGGCTCAAACTAAATTTGTAAGAAAAAAAGAATTAGATATACATAGAAAAAATAGTATAGTAGGATTAACTAATTTTGCAAATATTTCTGTAAATGGTAAATACAGAGGATTAAGAAAAACTTTAGATAGTATTACAATAGTAAATTAAATTTTATAATTTTAAATATTTAAAATCGTTTTAGATAAAAAAGTCTAAAGCGTTTTTTTATGGAAATTTTTTATCTACATTTTTAAGATATAAAACTTATATTACTTGTACCATAAAAATGGAAATAAAGCCAAAATAAGGTGAACGAATTTGAAAGAGAGGAGGGGTTATAATGGCAAATTTAAATTTAAAAGGATTATGGATTCCAATAGAAATATTAATAGACAAAAATTTAAGTGATAAAGAAAAACATATATATTCACTTGTAATATTTTTAAGTCAAGAAAAACAATATTGCTTTTGTACCAATAAAACTATAAGCGAACTTTTAAATATATCAGTAACACAAGTATCAAAGCTAGTAAATTCATTAAAAGATAAAGGTTATATAAATATTGAAATGGTATATAAAGAAAATAGTAAAGAAGTAGATATTAGAAAACTAATACCTATTGAAGAAAAGTTAAATACCCTATTTAACAAAAGTTTAATACCCTCCCCAACAAAACTTCAATACCCTATTGAAGAAAAGTTTAAGGATAACAAATATAATATAAATAAATATAAAAATAATAATAAAGGATATTGCAATTATGAACAACGAGATTATGAAAAAGAAGGCTTTGATTGGAACAGCTTATATGCAAATAATAATTTTACATCGTAGATATGCTATAAAGCAAAATATAAAGTGTAGGTTTTTTAAAGTAAAACCTATGCTTTTATTTTGGAATTTTGAAACCGAATAGGTTTCAAAAAGAGTCAAGAAAAAATATATAATATGTTTTTCTTGGCTCTCTTAACAATAAATTGCGGATAGCAAATTATTGTTAAGCATAAAAATATACTTGTTATATTTTTATGGAAAAACTAAAAATGCAGATATGTAATTTTTAGTTTTTGGGTTGTAGGGTTTACCCTGCCACACTAACACTTTTTAGCAATAGCGTAAAAAAAGTGTTGTAGTGTGTTACAATACAATGTAAAAATATGAGGTACAGAGGTAGTTTCTATATGTGAATTGCTACTAAAAAAGCACCTTGTATTTTTGCTTGTATTACCCCTTACGATAGCTTAGCTATCGTCCATTATATGAGCCGAAAAAATATCGGCTAGAAATTTAGAAGGAGGTTTTAGAGATGAGTTTTGCGATTATTAGAAACACAAAATACAAAAGAGAAAATTTAAAAGGAATATACAGACACAATGAAAGAAGAAATAAAAATTATTCAAATGATAATATAGATAAGGAAAAATCATACTTGAATTACTCAATAAAAAGCCCTAAATATAGATATGACAAAGAATTTGATATGATGAAAGAAAGATATAAATTAAAAGGTCAAATAAAAACAGTCAGTAATATTGCTTGTGAATATATCATTACTTCTGATAAACAATTCTTTGAAGAAATAGGCGAAGAAGAAACAAAAAGATATTTTGAAACAGCATATAACTTTGTAGCTGAATATAAAAATTTAGGAGAACAATATATAATGTCTGCAAAAGTGCATATGGATGAGGAAACTCCACATATGCACTTAATTTTTTTGCCTGTAGTTCATACAAAAGATAAAAAAGGAAATAACATTGATAAACTGGCTTGTAGCGAATTTTGGAAAGAAAAAGATAGTTATAGGAGATTACAAGATGCTTTTTATCAATATATGACTTCACACAATTTTAAATTAGAAAGAGGTGTACCCAAAGAAGAAACAGGAAGAGAACATATTGATATTAAAGAATATAAAGAAATAACTAATTTTGATAAAACAAAAGAAAAATTGCAAAGTATGAAATTAGAATTACCAAATGTCCCAGATATTACTGATATTAATATAAATAGATTATCAAGGAAAAGAGATGAAAAGATTTTAGAAGAAATTATAAAACCAAAAGATGATTTAATAAACGAATTATACCAGAATAATTTATTAATGCACCAACAATTGTTAAGACAAACAAAAATGGTAGAAGAAGCAGAAAAGTATCAAAAAGAGAGGAATAAGATTATGACTGATAATAAAGATTTGCATAAACAAGTAGACAATATTAAGACTGAATATAAACAAAAAGAAGATAATTTGGAATGGAAATACGAATATAGAATTAATAAATTAGAAAAAGAAAATGGCTATTTGCATAAGGTAATAGACAAATTTAGAGAAACTATTCATAAATTTATAGAATGGATCTGTGTAAACTTTGATATGGGTACAGGCGATAACTTAATTAGAGACTTTGAAAAAGAAACGAGGTCTTATTTAGATGCAGAAAAGCAAATAAAAAAGGAAGATAGAGAAAAAGAATGGGATTTAGAAAGATAAAACCTTGGTTGTTGAGATTTTATCTTTCATAGTGGAGAGATTTTATTTAAAGCATATTTAATTATTTAAATTTAACAAAGGTTCGTTACCTTTATTTAGTATAGTGTAATCAGAAATGGTATTCTCATTTCCATTAGCATCTTTAAAATTCAGAACTAGATCATAATATTTTTCACTAGCATCATAATACTCTGCTTTACTAAGATAAAAACTATAGAAGTTATCACTTATCAAATTATCAGAACATAATAACTGAGTATAATTTTTTGAAGCATTGTTAAGATTATTGGCTGTATGTTTATTATTAATAAGACTAATAATAGTATAATCATTTGGAATATATACATCGATTAGAGAATAAAATTGATACCCTTGACCAATATCAAATGTTAATGGTGATTGAGTTATATTTAAACATACTTGAGGAGTAACAACAACATTTTCATCTACATAAACTGCTGTTAAAATAGTATCTTCTCTTTGAGTCCAATATTTAAAATTAGAATTATAGTTTATTATATTATTATTTCCATCTTTCCAATATGCAAATTTCATTCCTTCAGGAGGTGTATTTGCTGTTATATTTAAGTTGTTTTTTAATTTACTAGTAAACTCAGCAGTTCCGTTATTTATTGTTATTGTCGTATTGCCTAAAGTTGAAGTTAAATCTACAGAAGCTTTTATATATTTTGAACAATCTGTAAATATTACTCTTGAATAAGTGTTTTCTACAGTATCTATAATTTTTCCATCATTAGTTACGGTTGCTGTATATGATTTTCCATCATTAGTTTTATATGTTAATGTGTTATTAGAATAATTTATTGTTGTACCAGAACTAGTGGTTTCACTTCTACCTTCTAAGCTAGTTCCATTAGCGTAATAATCTGTATACCAACTAGCAAGAGTTAATTCTATTTCTTCTTGTAAAGACGCTTTTTTTGTCTCATCTATAGATTTAGTTGCTTGTTTTATTATTCCATTTTTTCCTAATAGCATATTAATTGTAACACCTGCTAAAATTAAAAGAATTATTATAGTTACAACGAGAGAAATTAAAGTAATTCCTCTAATATTTTTATAATTCATTTTTGAATTTTTCATTTTATATCAAATCCTTTCTTTTGTTTTAAGACTTTTTTATAAATTATACACAAAAAGACTATCTTTACTCTATACATTTTTGCATTACACAAAAAAACATAGGGGAAAAATAGCCTTATGCTTATATAAACGATTTATTAAATTAAAGCTTATAATATATATACAGTATCAAGGGTTTTAGCGATTAAGTTCATTTTATTAAATTCCTTTTTCTTTAATTTCACATTTATATTATAGCAAAATACTATTTTCCTTGCAATAGAATTTAGCAAATTTATTTAACTAACTTCGTAACTGAAATACAGTTATATATTATATACCATATTTTAGTTAAAATGTCTATATAGAAATAAGAAATTTTTAAATAAATTTTAACGAGGTGATAGAAAATGGATAAATTTGTGATGAAGAAATCAACAGATGCTAATATTTATAAATCTATAAGATTTCCGACAGAAATAAATGATAAGATTAATAGTATTGTGAACAAAGCTAATGAAGGTAAGAAAAAGAAAGAATACAGTTTTAATGGATTTGTAATTTCAGCTTGTGAATATGCCCTAAAACATATGGAATAAAACAATAAAATGCACAATTTTAAGTATAAATGTGCATTTTATTGTTTTATTTGTTCTTTAAAATCCAATCATAAACTTCATCTTCAGTAAGTTTGCCTTTTTTCATATCATTAATTTTTTCTTTTGCTTTTTTCTTCCAAGATTCAAAGTCTTTAGTAAGTTTAGTGTTATTTTTATCTTTTCTAACTTGCATAAACTTTTGTTGATATGTTCTTCTATATTCGCCCATAGCCTTATTATTTTTCAATCTTTCAGTATAAGATTGGAAAGCTCCTAAATCTCTACAAGATTTTGAGTTTTCTTTAGGATAATCGCAATAAATTTCATCTACTTTGGAAGTAGGTATAAAGTACATTCCACAATTTTGACATTTTTTTATTGGGTAGTTAGGTGTTTTTGAAAGTTCTTCAAGTATAGCATAACAAATACTAGATAAGTCATTACTTTTATGTGTATCACTCATTGAAATTAGCATATTTTTTGTATTTAATGATTCAAGTATTTCATATTCACTATTATTTAAAAATTCATCATATTTTCTTGAGTAGCTATCTCTCATAATATAGTCATTTTTATAGTATGAATATAATTTTCCCATTCTCTTTATTAAATAAACAGCAAATCTTTCTGCATATGTATATTTTTCTAAATTTTTATTATTATCTAAATTATAAATATATGTAACTGCTTTTATTAACTCTTGTTGTAGGTCAATTAAGTTCTCTTGTAAATCTTCAAATATTTTAGTTATAGCTTTTAAATAGTTCTCATTACTACCATAGTTATTACTTAATTCAAATTTATAATCTTTATCTAAATTTTTTAATATTTCAAATCCATAAGCATAAAAGAAAGTTTTATTTGCTGTTTCATAATTAGATAAATCAGCATTCAGAAATCTTAATAATAATAGCCCAAATTTTTCGTGAAATGGAAAATATATTGATGCTGGGTGTTTTAATCCATTATCAGTTTTTTCTTTTTCTTTATAATATACCTCTAATAACTTATTTTTTGTATCCATATTAAAATCGGCTTTATAAAAATATAAAGGTGTAGCATAATATTCTTTTTTAGTTTCAGCATTAAACCAAAAGTAGAAATCATCAAAAAAGGTTACTTCTGGCAATTCCATAGTCTTTTATCTCCCTTCAAAAAATAAAATTTTATAAAAAATGATAAACAATCTAAAAAAAATAATGAATTGTTATTGACATTCTATAATTATTATACTATTATACTATTATAAACACAATACATTTTTCAAAACTTATTGCTAAAAGTTGTGGATAAAAAATTAACTAAATAAGTTTAATGTATTGTAATATCAATGTGTTTAAGATTTTAAGCGAACTATTAACAACACAAAAAGGAATTATTTTTATTGTTTTGTTTTATATTTAAGGTGTGAAATTGTAGTTTGAGATAGAAGATTTTTAAAAAGATGGAGGTGAAAAAAATAAAACACAGATTAGACAGCAAGTGTACAAAAGACAAAATAATTGAATTATTCTTTGAAAAGCATTTAAAACCAGTAGATATATCAAAGAAATTATGTGTAAAAATGCCTTATATAACAAAAATAATTCAAAAGGATCCAAGATATATTCAAGAGAAAGAAGCACGAAAACAAGACAACAAAGAAAAACAGAAAACTCAAAAAAGAATATATGCACAAAACAAAAGAGAAAAAGAAAGGCAAGAAAAACAAGATTATCAAATGTTATTAATACAAATAAACAATGATAATAAGTTCTTATCTACTAAAAGGAAAGCGAGTGATATAAAATATGCAAAATGTAATAGAAGTGCATACGACTATGATAAAAATACAAGTGATTTAGTATTAAAAGATGAAATAAATGCTGGTTATAATGTAGCTAAAATAGTTAGTAATATAGTTAATCCAGATATGATTAAAAGTAATAAAATATATGTATAGTTAGTATGCTTTGATTTATCAAGGTATATTTTTTTACTCAAAAATTAGAAAGAGGGATATAAAATGATTTTATTTATCAGGAATTTAGGAAATTTATGTTGAATAGCAATAGGTTGATAATTTATATATAACTGAATTTATGAGCCATAAATAGCTATTCACAGGAAAGGAATAGGTATTTATATGAAACAAGAATATAAGTTAAAAGAAGTTTTTGATGAAAAATCAAAAACAATACAAGAAAAGTTGCAAGAAGTATTTATAAGTTATTTAATTGAAAAAATTAATAAATAGTTGTAAAGGCTAGTAGATATGTATTTTTAGACATATTTACTAGCCTAAATTTATAAATATGAGTTGCATTATTTTATAATTAAGTATATAATTTCAGTTATAAATTGGATAGGAGGAAACCTATTGTTATTAGAAAGAGAGGTTTAAATGATAACAATAGCAAATCCTGAAAAATATAGAGCAGGATTATATGAAAGATTATCCAATGAAAATATTGAAGTTGCAAGTGGCGAAGTAGTTGTTTCAAAAGATGACGAATTAGAAAGCGGAAGTATAAGCACACAAAAGATTTTTAACGAAAGCTTTTGTAAGGAAAGAAATATTTTTATATATGACCACTATACTGATGATGGAGTTTCAGGAGCAACCTTTGATAGACCAGACTTCAATAGAATGATAAAGGACATTGAAAACAAAAAAATAAATATGGTAATTGTAAAAGACTTATCTAGATTTGGAAGATTATCAAGTCAAATATCTTACTATTTGGAAGAATACTTTATTGAAAAAGGTGTAAGATTTATAGCTGTAAATGATGATATTGATACAAGAAATGCAGAGTCATCTGAAGAAATAACACAATTTAAAGCATTTTTTAATGAATGGTTTTTACGAGACACTTCAAAGAAAATAAGAAATGGTAAAAAGACAAGAGCAAAAGAAGGAAAAGTAATGACTACTTATCGGATATAAGAAAGATCCATTAGACCATAATCATTATGTACCTGACCAAGATACAGCACCGATAGTTAGAAGAATATTTATGCTGGCTAGAAATGGAAAAACACCAACAGAAATAGGGAAAATTCTAACAGATGAAAAAGTTTTAGTTCCATCAGAAATATGTCGGAAATAACCATACAAGAAAGAACGGAATAAAACGAGGTTGGAATAGAAACACAGTAAAAAGAATATTGCAAAATGTAACTTATCTAGGAAGTGTATCGAATGGAAATGTCAAGAAAATCAATTATAAAAGTAAGAAAGTAATGATAATGCCAATGGAAGAAAGAATAATTGTAGAAGATATGCACGAACCATTAGTTGATAAGGAAACATTCAATATAGTACAAGATTTGATAAAAAGTAGAACAGGAGTAAGAACAAAGTCTTATGATTGGCTATTAAAAGGATTACTAACTTGTAAAGAATGTGGAAAGAAATTAAGTATAGTACCACAAAAACATCCTAACAAAACCACTTTTTATGTAAGGTGCAATACTTATGCTTGTAATACTCAGTTACATTTGTGTACTCCACATAGTAATAATTTAGAAAAATTAACAAACTATGTGATAGAACAAATAAAAAAAAGATGTAATGAGTTTTTAGACGAAAACAAGTATATGCAAGTTGCTAATTTTTCCAAAGACAAAATCTTAAAAGATAGGTTTAACTTAAAAAATGAAATTCTAGTTTTAGAAAAGAAGCTCAAAGACATTGATAAATTGATAGACAAATTGTACGAAGATAAGTGCAAAGGTTTATTTGAAGATGAAGATTTTACAAGACTTTACTCAAAACAAATTGAAATGAGAAAAGATACTAACGAAAGAATTAAATGTTTGCAGAAACAAATAGAAAACGAAGATTCTTCTGTAGATATAAATAAACTTGTGAAAGACTTTGTAGAACTAAAAGAAATAACAAGAACAATGATGGTTTCTTTAATAGATAGAATAGAAGTGTCAGAAGATAAGGAAATTACAATATATTATAAATTCAATATTTTAAATATGAGAAAATTAAATGATGAAGAATAACTAATAAATGCTGGCTAGATAAAAAAATATTCATAACAGAATATGGTAACAATAGTAGTTTTGTTAATTCTTGCAGGAGTAAGCATAAACTTAGTGTTAGGTGATAATGGTATTGTAAAAAAAGCACAAGACGCTAAAACAAAATCTGCAGAAGCAAGTGAAAACGACTTAAAAGAAATGAATAGTCTAATAGGCGAGCTGGAAAGTTCATTAAATGAAAATGAAAACAAGTTTATGACAAAGAATACAGAAGTAACATATCCAGATGGAAAAGTATGGATTCCAGAAGGCTTTAGAATTTCAAAAGATTCAGCTTCAACAGTACAAGGTGGAGTAGTAATAGAGGATAAAGATGGAAACCAATTTGTATGGGTTCCAGTAGATACAATAGATGATTATAAAAGAATATGGTATACTGGATATGATTCATTAAGTGCATATTCAGAAACTTTAGCGGACGACGAGAAAACAAGTGTAGAAACATATAAAGGATTTTATATAGAAAGATATGAGGCAGGAGATAAAGAAAATACGGAAGCAAAGAAATTAAGAAATTCAAATGATGTAACAAAAACAGTAACGATAAAAGCAAATCAAGCTCCATATAATTATGTAACAAGAACACAAGCAGTTTCTTTAGCTGAAGGTTTTAAAACTCAACAAGGATATAAAGCCAAAACAAAATTAGTAAGTAGTTATGCATGGGATACAACAATTGCATTTTTGCAAAAAGTAAATAGTGATTATGGAAGTAGTTCAGAAGAAGGAAATTATAATAACACAACATTTCCATATACAGACATAACAGGAGCAAGCCAAACAAAGGCGAGTAATGATGGTGTATTAGTTCCAACAGGGCAAACCACACCAATATGTAATATTTATGATATGGGAGGAAATGTTTGGGAGTTTACGACTGAGTCCTATCCATACCCAAACTGTCCTTATACTGGTCGTGGAGGCTATTACAGTGTCAACTTCGAGCCTAGTCCTGCTGGAGACCGAAGTCTCTTTTCTGACGATGCCACTGCCCTTATTGGTTTCAGGCTCGCTTTATTTATGTAAAACTAAGCCCTGTATGCTCGAACTTGAGCATAGCTAGGAGCAGAGTCCAGAGTAACAATTTTGAAAAGGGAAAATGCTCTTAACATTAACAAGGTGCAAAACTAGAAAATGTAGAGAAGATAGGAGACGTTCTGAGTCTTGACAAAGCCGAGGAGTCGGGTCGCCCCTACTGATAAGATTAGCTTTTACGAGCTAGTCTTTTTGTATTAAAATAGCAAAATTATTTTTTTTCTGCCTGCACAATTATTCTGGTCTGTTTTATGCTATTACATGTCATTAGTGTAACTATTTTCTTTCCACCTGTTTCTTGTGATGTGCAGGATAAATCTGTGCTTTCAACTTCTTTTTTACTAAAAATCTTATAATTTAAAGCTTTTCCATCTAGTCCATATACTGTAAATTCGTCACCAATTTTTAAACTACTAATTCTTGCAAAAAACGTATTATCTAAATAATTATGCCCAGCAATGCAAAGGTTACCAACACTATTTGGTAACGGTCCTGCAAACCTGCAAGGTGCTATTTTTAATAAATCCTCAGAAACCTCAGAGAGTATAGGATAGTCTAATTTTATTTTATCTATTTTTAATATTCCGATTACAAAGTTTTTCTTTTCTTCAGGAACATTATTGGAATTCTGCAAAATAGCTGTGTAAGAAGGATTTTCAGAATACAGATAAGAGACAGAAAAAGATGATGCTAAATTTTCAGAGGTTTTATTTTTTTGTGTAAT
>CAKOYL010000022.1 GCA_934130705.1 uncultured Clostridia bacterium | reverse complement strand
CAATGACCATACCAAGTTTCTACCCCATTATCATGAGAAATTTTTATTAAATTTCCATATGAGCCACTTCTTGCAGCAAATGTTACAGTTCCTGATGCAACCGCTTTTATTGGTGTTCCACTTGGTGCAGCTATATCTGTTCCAGTATGCGCACCTGATCTAATACTGCTTACTGCTCCAAATCTGGATGTTATACTTCCACTTACAGGTGTTACAGCAAGAAGAACTCCACTTACAACTGGTGTTTTACTATTTTCTTCTTCTGCCTTTTTTGCTGCTTCTTCTCTTGCTTGTTTCTCTGCCTCTTTTTTTGCTTGTTCCTCAGCTTGTTTTTTTGCTTGTTCTTCTGCTTGTTTCTTAGCCTGATCTTCTGCTATAAGGGCTGAAACTTTTTCTTCAACCTGAGCTTGTGCAACCTGTACCGTTTCCGTACTTATTTCATTAATGTTTTCTGTATAGTTTTCTATTACACTTAATTCTAGATCTATTGTATCATTTTTATGTTCTTCTTTTATTTGATTTATTGCTTGTTCAGCTTCTTCTATATTATCTACTAGACCTACTGTTTCTTGATTTAAGATAACTGCATAATATTTATACATTATTCTTGCATTTTCTTTTAATGCAACCATTATCTCATCTTCATTACATCTTCTACTTCTGCTTACTAATTTAAATTCATAACTTGGCATATCATCTAATGAAACAAAATCTATGTTCTTTCCTTGCATTTCTATTATTTCGCTTTGTATTCTATCTTCTAAATTTTGTTCACTATCTACGTAACCGATTTCTTGTCCTTTTACGGTTACTTTATAGGTCGGTTTATATTTTAATAAAATTATCGCTATTATTAACCCTAATGCCAATGCCATTATGCTAAAAAGTTTGCAACTTTCTTTAGTATAATATTTTACTGCTTTTTTAAAAATAATATACACTCTCCTTTTTACGCGACAAGTACTATTATACCATAATAATGATATTTTTGCAAATTTTATATCCTTGCTTAGCTCTTTTCAACCATATTTAAGCTTTTTAAGCCTTTTTTTATAGGTGATTTGCTTATATTTTTCTCTTTTTTATTTCTTTTTATTCATTTTTTCTCTTTTTTTCTATATTTTTCATTGAAGAATCTTGTAAAATATGATATTCTTAAATATATTATAAAAGAGGTTTTGATTATGAAAAAATTAATAGTACCACAAAAATATGATAACAAAAAATTAACTAAGTTCATATTAGATAGTTTCCCAAAACTTTCTCCAAATATGCTATACAAAGCTTTGCGTCAAAAAGATATAAAAATAGATGGTAAAAGAATACATAAGGATTGTAACATATATGAGGGAAATGAAATTCAGGTGTTTATTTCTGATTCATTTCTTTGTCCTGAACAAACTTTAAACGTTGTATTTGAAGATGATAATATATTGATTATAAATAAGCCTGCCGCTTTGGAAGTTACTGGTGATAATAGTCTTACTACAATTGTTCATAATAAATTTGCTAATAATGCCTTTCTACCAATGCCATGTCACAGATTAGATAGAAATACTAATGGTCTTGTTTTATTTGCCAAAAACGAACAAGTTTTAAATATTTTATTTGATAAATTTAAAAATCACGAAATTCAAAAAAAGTATTTAGCTCTAGTATATGGAATACCTAAAATAAAAAAAGCCAGACTAGAAGCATATTTATTTAAAGATACAAAAAAATCTCTTGTCTATATTTCAGATGATTTTAAAACAGGATATAGCAAAATTATTACTTCATATACTGTACTTAAAGAATACAAAAATAATTCCTGTTTATTAGAAATTGAAATAGAAACTGGAAGAACACATCAAATTAGAGCTCATTTAGCCCATATTTGTCATCCAATTATTGGTGATGGCAAATATGGTATCAATTCTATTAATAAGCAATTTGGTTTTAAGTATCAACAACTTACTGCATATAAATTAACTTTTAATTTTAAAACAGATAGTGGTATTTTAAATTATTTAAATGGAAAAACAGTGACTCTAAATTAGTCACTGTTTTATCATTTTTATTAATCTTCTAATAAGTTATAAAAATTTCTAAATTCATATCCTTCTGATTTTAAATATTCTATTGATTCTCTTAAAATTGTAGAAGAATCGCTTACATCTTTAGTATCATGCATTAAAACTACTAGTGAACCTTTATTTCTTGATGTTTTCTTCAAATTATTTAATAATTCTTGTTTTGAATATTTTTTTACAGAGTCATTATTTAAGCAATTCCAATCAACATATGTATATTGCATTTCTTCTAAAACTTTTAAAACTTCCTTTTTTCTTGCCTTATTAGAAGGAGACATAAATCCATTCGGAAATCTAAAAATATGTGAACAATAATTATCAATTCCTATTGCTTTTCCTATTGCAGCATCAGTTTTTTCCACTTCATTTCTAAAGCTTTCATTACTTTTATATAAGACAGAATTATTATGATCATATCCATGATTTGCTATGTAATGTCCTTCCTCATATTCCCTTTTTACAATCTCTGGATGTCTATCAACATATTTACCTATTACAAAAAATGTAGCTTTTACCTCTTTTTCTTTTAATATATCTAGAATTTTTGGAGTTACTGAAGTTGTTGGACCATCATCAAATGTTAAATATGCTACTTTTTCTTCACTTTTAGTTATTTTAGTTACTTTTTCTATCATTTCTGTTGATAGCGAACTATTCTTTGATAGTTCTACTGCACATGTTTTAGAATTATTTAGTCTAATAATAATTACTATCGTTATACATATGATTACTATTATTAGCATACATAATAGCTTAATTTTCAAATTTTTATTCATTTATATCACCTATTTTAATATATGTTTTTAAAATAGGTTTAGAATTTATTTTTTTAGTATATAGCTTAAATCACCTGAATTAAATGTCAAGTATGGTGTTTCTGTATTATCGTAATATACTCTTTGAAGCATTTCTGTTCTACCATCTGAATATGTTAATTCAACATAACAATCTCCAAGTTTATTATAACTTCTTAATATTTTGTACTTTCCTTCTGCTGAAGTTGAACCATTAGTTACTGGTTGTATTGCATCAACAAATGTTCCATCATCATTAAGTTGTAAATAACTTCCAAATTCCAAATATGAACTTCCATATAAATCTTTTAGGTTATCATATGTTTCATTTGCTTTTAGGTCTGAAACTTTTTGTGTATTCCATTTTCCTATAATTTCACTATCTTCTGTCTCACTTGATGTTATTGCATTTGAGCTACTAGAAGTTGTATCGCTACTTGTTGTTGTATTTTCTTTTGTTGTATTTTGAAATGTTGTGTTAGTGTTTGTTGATGTTGTATTACTATTTGTTGTATTTGTATTAGTCGTGGTCGTATTTGTATTTATTGGTCTTGTTGTGTTTTTTTCATTATCAGTTGTTATTGCTGATACTTGCTCTTTTATAGATTCTGCTTGTTTATTACTTTCTATTTTATTTTGATAAACTTTTGAAACTATTACTACTGCAATTATTACTAATGTTATGCATAAAACTCCTAATATTATTATTAAGTTCTTTTCTTTATTTTTCATATTCTTTTCCTCATTATATTAAAGCTGCCGAAACATGATAAACATCAGCATTCTTTCCTAATTTTTTTTGAGCCTCTCTAAGTACTTTATGGTCATCATCTAATAAAATCAAGTGGTTATATTGGTCACCTTTTTCCTCTATCTTTTTCGCCTTTATTATATCTCTATTTTCTTTGTTGTACTCTCCTATTTCTTTAGTAATTATTAACCAGTTTTTTTTGGGAATAAATGGCGTATTTTTTTCTAGCCATTTTTTCTTTTTTTCTGTTAATTTAGACGTTTTGGATAATGACAATATATACAAATCTATATTTGATATTTGTGATATTTTTTCTAATGTTTTTATAATATCTTTTAATGGTTCTGCATTGTCATAATCTTCTTCCATTTTTTCAGCTACCTTGTCTTCTGGGTATACGTTATATACAGCTATAGTTCCATCCATATCAATAAACATAGCTACTTTTTGATTTTCTTTACAAGTTTTTTCTACTTTTTCTATGAATTTACTCATTTAAAATCCTCCCTTTTTTTATTGTACCATAACTATATATTTTTGTATATATATTAACTAATAATAATGAAAATTTGGCAATAAACCATTGGTTGCAAATTGTTTATCCTTAATTCTAGTTCTATACTAAATATAATACGTGTATTAGAAAAGGTTAAGTAAATATCCACAAAAAATAAAGGGCAGCTATTGCAAAACCAACAACTGCCCTTTATTTTTATACACTTAATCCTTATAAAATACCACCATCGGCTTACCTACTGGAGTACCATCAGCAGTTTCAAGCTCAATTTTGAAGTTGATATTGCTATACTTCAGTGACATGCTTAAAAAGTATGCCGCCTGCAAACTGCCAGTTTTCTCAATAATGTCTCCGCTTTCCATTGCTTTAAATTTCTGCATAGATTTTTCATATGATTCGTGCATATTTTTCCTCCTGGTCAATGACCTTTTTCAATAATTTGTTTAATAATATATGCAAACACTCCTTAAAAGAGTGGAAATAAGAAAATAACTATATATAAAATTAAGTCTTGCTTAATCTATCATCAGTATACCACATTATGTTAATCTTGTCAAATTTAGATACAATCTAATAGTGTAAAATGTTTTCGGAATATACAAAAAGAAAGTTCTTTGATATAATAATTACGACTAAATAAATATCAAAGAAAGGACTTTCTTATGAAACCTATTATATCACAAAAATTAATAAATGTACTAAAAAATAAAATATTTAATGTAGCTAGAGATATTGCTAAATCTATTGTTATCTCTACTTTCGAAGATATAAAAGATATTAGTAAAAATAGACGTCAATTAGTTAATCGCTCTGTATTTTCTTGCTGTACTTCTAAGGCTTGGCCTATGTTTATAGATTTCATTGCAATGAAGTATGATTTCTCTAAAATCAAAAATATATGCCTCCTAGCTGATGGCGGTTCTTGGATAAAATCTGGTATTCCTGAATTACGAATTGATACTAACAATTCAGTAAAATTTTACTTGTGTGAATTTCACTTTAAGCAGGCTATTCACTATATTACTACAGACTCTCATGAAAAATATTATCTATTACATATTTTTAATACCAAGCCTAAATCATATTTTATTGATGCTGTTAATACTATTATCCTCAATAATCCTAAATCAATTATGGCGAATTTGCCATAATTGATTTAGGATGCCAATTTTAAATGATACATATATAAAATATTTAAAATAAAAAAATAAGCATAACACTTTATAATAGGTATTATGCTTATTTTTTAATTAATATGTAGAAATGTTTTTATTTTTGCTATAATTTTATTAAATATAGATTCTTTGTACTCTATCATTTTTATATTTTCACCAGTCTGTTCAATATGTTTATCTATTCTGTTTTTAAAAATATTATCGGGATTATATAATTTTCGTTTTTGTTCTTCAGAAATTATTTCATCTTCTTTTAAAATAGAAAGCATTTCTTCCTTAGATTTACCCTCTAATAAAAAATTCATATTGATATATGTCAAAAGAGCTATTGTATCTATATGCAAATTATTCTCTGTTATGCTTTTACTATCATCATATTGAAAATTATAATTAATATCCTTATTATTACTCATAAACTCCCAAAATTCTTTGGGGATTTTTTCCATGTTTTGTTGATCCATTTTATTTAACACGCATTCAACTTCTACCAATCTTTGACCTAATTCTTCCATATTTTCCTCATTTCAATATATTTATTTTTCTTGAGTTTTATTTCTATTAAATATTCTAGAAAACAGTCCTTGTGATTTTTTTACTCCACTAGATAATCTTCCTGGATTATTATTCGCTACATTTCTACTTGCATCTAAAACATCTTGTGGACTAATACAATGACTTTGTGACCTTGTTTGAATATTATCAATCAACACATTTGTATTATCTAGTATTTCATGTATTTGTTCAGGGTTATATTGATATTGATTTTTACCAGCATGAGCATATATGGCTCGTTTAATATGCCCTAGATTACCCAATATTCTCATTAATTCAACTTTATCATATTTTTCAAAAAAACCTGTGAAAAATTCTTCGGATAGACCAGCTTTTATTGAATTAGCTAAATTTCCATATGTTTTCCCTACAAATTTATCACACAAACTCTCAAATATTCCGTAATTTGAATCAAAAGTAGCATAAACTATATAATTTCCTGAAATATCAGGATTGTACCATCTTTCTTTTTTAGGTTCAGGAATACCTTTAGCATTTTGCATCATTACAATTGAAAATTTTTCAACCAAATATTCCTCTAGTAGTTTTAAACCATCTAAATAAACGTCATTACCTTCTTTTAGTTCCTTTGCATTCTGTCTTTTAGTTAGTACTATTGATTCTAATACACTATTAGCTATATTACTATCGCTACTCGTTAATCCTAAAATCCCATGTCCTAATTCATGATATAGTGTTCTTGCTCTTTTTCTCTCATCTTTTAGAATACTATTCTTTAATCTAACAATTCTTTTTCCGCCTTTACCACCTTGTAAATAGGTATCTCCATTTGCACCTTCTAATACGGAATCTTCTTCAGCAACAATAGAAATTCCTACATATTTTGACAAAAAAATATCATTCATCCATCCGTTTCTTTTTATTAAAGTTTCAAAAGGCTCTAAATCACTATTTATCAAATTAATTTCATCTTGGCTTAAATTTCTCATCAGTTATCTCCTACTATTAACATTTAAAATATATTATCATATTATAGATAAATTTTCAACCAATCAAAAGTTCTAATTTTTCATACATTATTAAAGCCAATCATTTCTTGGAAACGCTTTAATAGGCTTCTCCATAATTCTTTAAATTTATGAAGTTGACCTTTTAGTTCTTCTTTATCAGCTCTTAAATTTTCTATTATTTCATCTTTATCGTTTATCGACTTATATATTGTGAAATGATATTCACTTTGTTTTCTTCAAACTCTGTTATATCAATATGTATAACTGATTCGACGCAAACGCATTATGGAGCGATTTCGAAACAGGTATGAGAAAAAATGACATACTTTTTTTTAGCTCTTATATAATTCGATTTATTATAATTATTTTATCATATGAAAAAATTTCTGGCAATAATTATTTGACAAAAACCAGTCATTTGATGTATAATAAATATAGGAAATGAACACACAGAAATGTGTGTTACCACAAATAGTTGTAATAAAACACTACATTGCCTGCCAAAGCATAATGTAGTGCTTTTTATTTATTCCTTATTTGTCCAAATTATGTATATAATTGTTAATAAGGCTACGTTTATAGTAAGGAAAAATCCCAATGCATATATTAAAAATAATATAAATCCCATAAACACCACCTCACTTTCTCATAGTAAAAACTATGTAGTAAAGTGGTAACACTCACATCTGCTTTTAATTCATTTCCTATGTTTAATAATATACTATATTCTTCATAAATAGGCAATAGATAACAAAACTTTAAATAAAAATATTTTAACCTATTTAATTTTTTTTGCTGTTATGCTATAATTTTTTATGTAATAATAAAAGACTGTTATTTCTTTAATAACGGAAAGGACTCGAATAATGTTTAGAAAAAAATTAAGATATGAAAATGAAGATTTCTCGATGATTGGATTTATAATTTTTACATTACTAATATTGATTGGCTTATTAACAAATAACACAATTATCGAAACACCTTCTAATACAAATTCTACAAATGTATGTATATTAGTTTTCTATCTTTTTGTATGCTGCATATTTTTATTTAATGCAAAACAAGCATTTAGCAATAGAACAAAATATAATAATATAAAAAAGAATGGAATAAAAGTTAAGGGAACAATAGTGAGTTCTCAAATTACAACTACAAGATATAATACATCAGATGGCATTGAGCATACATTTCAGCATTATGTATTAGTCTCTTTTATAAATCCCAAAACTCAAACAGAAGAAACTATTAAGACTGAAGATTTGAACTTTCATCCTGATATTCTTACTAGTAATGAATGTAATGTATATATTTTAGAAAACGATGTATATGTGAGTGATTTTAAATAATAAAGATATTACAATTAAATTAAAGGAGAAACAAAAATGAATTGGATAATTATGTTATTGATAGTTTTAGTTTTTATTGCTATTATTTGTACAGTAATATATATGGCGATAAAACATGAAAAAAAAATTTATAATGAAGGAATAGAAGCGAATTCTGTAGTAAGTAAAATTGAAAGGAATTATGATACAAATAATCACAGATATTATTATCTTGCATATGTAAAATATATTGGAGATGATAATATTGAACATGAAGCACTATTAAATGTAAAAACAAATTTCCCATATGGAAGAAAGATAAAAATAAAATATTTGCCTCCAAAATATGATTATGTAGTATTCGTTTCACAAGAATTAGATGAAGGAGAAATAAATAATGAAGTATAGTTATATGAAAAAAATAAGTTGGGAAGAAAAATTACTGTATACATTAATAATTATAGTTACTGTTTTTGCAATTTATGCAAATACCATTTCACCCATAAATCAACCAACTCAGTATAATACAGAGATTTATGAAATTTTTACTAGTAATTGGTGGAAATCGATGATTGGAATTTTTATATTTGACATTTTTACTTTTTATTGTATTTATCTTTTTAGCAGTAAAAGAAGAAATTATAAAAAATGGAGATTAGAACTTGAAAAAATTGGACATAAGTGCTCTGGAGAAATTAAGGAGATTAGATTTATTTCATCAAATCTTTATAGAATAAAAGTAAGTTATTATAGTAATTTATCTCAGGAAAATAAAGTTTTTGAAATACCTAATATTTATTTTGAAAATTTAGATACAAATAAAAAAATTGTATGTGATGTTTACGAAACTGACAAAATGAAAGAACAACATGATTATGAATCAGATATGTTTAGTATAGAAGGCAATAACATTAACATAAATATTAATCCATTTAAATTAATAACAACTGTTCATAAAAAATATACTGACAAAAATTTTGGAAATGCCCATGCAATAAATTTTAGATATGATGTAAATGATTAGCATAAATGAAGATAAGACAACGAGAGGCTGTAAAAAAAGTCCCGAAGAAAAAAGAGATTTGAGTTAAGATTTTAGCTCAAATCTCTTTTTGAAATATTTTATAAAATTTATTAATTGTATTTTGTAATTTCTATTTATCAAATATATTTTTAGGCATCACAAAAAAACAGATATGATTCGCATCTGTGTTATGTAAAACTCAGTTACATTCTTATGCACACTTTTGTAATCTGGTTATTTTATTATGATATTTATATAAGTTATATCCACACGCAACTAATAAAAATTCTAATTGAACATTCTCCAATCCCTTTCGCCTCAATCTTTTATAAGATTTATCACATTTTATTATTCAAAACGTTCCTTCTGCTTGAGTACTTCTATTCATGCATAACAATGCACCATGAATGGAGTTAAGATTATTTAATACCTCTTTATGTATCTTTGTTAATTCTTGATTTAATCTTATATTTCTGTTATTTTGAGCTTTGGGACAACATTCTTGTTTGTAACAACAATTACTACAATCCTCACATTCATATATTTCTTCTGTTCTTCCATATTGGTTACCTCTAATATGTCGAGTTTCTTTGAATTTGAATTTTTTATTATTAGGACAAATTATATTTCCTTTTCCATCTCTTTTAAAATTAACTGCTCTGTATGGATTGTTTTTATATTTTTCATTTTTTGTTTCTTTCTCAAACATAGTAAATTTCATAAACTTTTCCACCCCATGTTCTTCACAATATAAATAATTATTATATGAACCATATCCTGCATCAGCAATTGGATATTTCGGATATTTTCCATATATTTTATTAAATTTTTCCATTAAAGGTACAAAACAGTCCATGTCTGAAGCATATTGTTTAACATCTACTGTAGCTATATATTCTTCACAAACCCCAATTTGAAGGTTATATGCTGGTAGCAATTGATCGTTTCCCATATAGTCTGTTTTTATTCTCATAAATGTAGCACTCTTATCAGTTTTTGAATAACTTCCTCTTTTTTCACCACAAATTTCAATGTGCTTAGCATATTCTTTTAGTCTTTCTTTATACTCTTTTATTTTTTCATAATTCCTTTGAATATTAGTTTTTCTTTTTCCTCTTCCATAAACAAATTTGCTTTCATCTATGTTTAATATTTTTGTATAGTTCAAGTATTTTTTCAAGATATTCAATAGCACATTCTGTTCTTGTTTCAAATTTCACGCCTAATAACATTAATTCTTCTTTATTCATTTTTTCAATTAATTCAGTGATTTTACAAAATACTTTATTTCTATTTGTAATACAAGACTCTTTCCATACCCAAGTATATTTATTAGCTTTCGCTTCTATTTTTGTTCCATCAATATATACATGTTCTAAATCTACTTTTTGTTTTTCAAATATAACTTTACTAATTTCGATGAATATATTTTCTATAGTATTCGTTAAATTTTCTCTTATAAAATTCCCTATTGTAGCAAAAGTAGGAGCAGTCATATCATCTAATAAATACATATATCTAATATCTGTTTTTCATGCTTTTTCAATTTCTCTTAAGGATAAATAGTCATTTTCCATAAATGAGAATAGTATAATTTTTAGTAAATTCTCTCGATTATATCTTGGTCGACCAGTTTTGTAACCTTTCTTTACAAAATATGAATTTAGGTCAATACAATCGATAATTTCACAAAAACTATATACTGGATCAGAAATTTCTATAATTTTTTCAATTTCTAGTGGTAATTTTAATTGTTTTGGTTTATAATTATTATTGGGATAGTTAGTTTTTTTTATGTATAAATTATACCATAAACGCCTTATTTTTCAACAAATTAAGGCGTTTTCATATTAAAAAAGAGATTTGAGCTAAAATCTTAACTCAAATCTCTTTTTTCTTCGGGACTTTTTTTTACAGCCCCTTATTTTATAAGGAGGTTTCAATATGGCAGGAACAAAAAGAGAAACAGGAAAAAATCGTTGGAGATTAGAATATATGTACGAAAATGAAAGATACAGTCAATACGTAAATGCTTCTTCTCCAAGTGAAGCTAATAGAAAACTAGCTTTATTTGTAGCAGAAGTTGAAAAAGGTAATTATTCAAGGCAAAATTCTATGACTTTTACGGAATTTTCTCAAATGTTCATAGATAAATACGCAAAAAATAACTTATCTGACACTACTGTTATAAATTATGTCTATCAATTAAATAAATACATCTTACCTGAACTCGGTAAATACAAATTGTCCAAGCTAAAAAGGCTCCACATTCAAGATTTTGCCAATAAATTATTGGATGAATATTAATTATCATCCAAGACAATAAAAAACTATATAAAGCTAATTTCATCGATTTTAGAAAAGGCTATTCAATGGGATTATCTTCATGAAAATGTTGCTAAATATGTAACTATACCCAAAAACTACAATAAGCCAAAAAAAGAGCAAGAAATATACAACAATGAAGAAATAAAATTATTGTTTGAAGCTCTGCAAGATGAAGAAGAACCTTTTAAAACTATGG
Source organism: uncultured Clostridia bacterium (assembly GCA_934130705.1). Next base: position 1,085 of record CAKOYL010000022.1, on the reverse strand, counting down.
TATACGTTTCATTTTATACTGGTGCAAGGCGTGGCGAAGTTTTAGGGCTTGGATGGCAAGATATTGATTTTGATAATAATATTATGCATATTATTCAAAATAAAATTATAAAACAAAATGGAACAAAATTAAAAGAAACTAAAAATAAGAGAACTAGACAATTTGTAATACCACAAGTACTGGTCGATAAGTTAAAAGAAATTTACAATAATCAACCGCAAAGCGAACTAGTATTTAATTACTGCCCCACTACTTACACAAAAATGTGGAGAAAATTTATAAAAAGACACAATTTAAAACCAATTACTTTACATGACTTAAGACATACAAATGGAAGTATATTAGCTTCAAAAGGTGTAGATATTGTAACAATAGCTAATAGATTAGGACATTTACCAGCTACAGCCTCTGCATATTATTTACATGCAGTTTCAGAAGAAGATAAAAAAGCAAGTCAAAAATTAGATAACTTGTTTTAATTTTTTACTATCAATTACGCTAAAATTACGCCAAAGCATAAAATAAAGAGATACAGTAAAACGCTGTACCTCTTTATTTTCAGTTGGAGCGGGTACCGAGAATCGAACTCGGGCCACCAGGTCGGAAGCATGGGATTCTACCACTAAACTACACCCGCATCATCTAATTTTATTTAACCACATTTTTCTAAATTTTTCAATACCTTTGCACATTTTATTCCGCTTTTTTTCGGTGCAATTTTGCACACGTGAGATCGCTTTTTTTCCGTGCATGCACAACTGAGATTGCTTCTCCTCCATGCAAAGTCACAAATTTTCACATTTATTAATATAATAGCATATAGGAAGTGATATTATGTTTGAATATATCAAAGAACAAGTACAAACAGTAACAGAAAAAGACCCATCAATAAGTAATCCATTAGAAGCATTGCTTTGCCCCTCTTTTAAAGCTTTACTCTATTATAAATTGTCTCATTATTTCTACCAGCATAATCATTTACTCTTGGCAAGGTATATAAGTGAAAAATCAAAGAAAAAAACCGGAATTGAAATACATCCAGGAGCTAAAATTGGTAAAAGATTGTTTATAGACCATGGTACAGG
>CAKOYL010000021.1 GCA_934130705.1 uncultured Clostridia bacterium | reverse complement strand
TGATTGAGGATTGTAATCTGGGTAACTAGCCATAGCCAAAACTTCTCCTGTTTTGACATTCATGACTACACATGAGCCTCCCGTAGCATTATAAGCTTTTCCAAATCCTCCATTTTTAATTTTTTCTATATTTGATGCTAATGCTGTTTCAGCAACTTTCTGAAGTTTTGAATCTATTGTAAGAACAACATTTGCTCCAGCTACCGCTTCTTTTTCAATAACCTCTGCTGTTGTAGTTCCATCAACAGCCATATCTATTTGCTTGATTCCATTTTGACCTTTTAAATACTTTTCAAAAACTGATTCAATCCCAGTTTTCCCAATTATATCATTTTGCGTATATGTATCTTTTCTAGTTTCATATTCTTTATCACTGATTTTTGCTGCATATCCTAAAATATGAGAAGCCAATGTTCCTTGAGTATATTGGCGTGTTGGTTGAACACTAACTGTTATTCCTGGAAATTCATCACTATTTTCACTAAACTCCGAAATAACCTCTCTAGGAACATCTTTAGCTATTACTAGTGATTTGGTACTACTATATCCTTCCTTAGCAATAGCATATCTTATAGCAATAATTTTCCTAATTTCATTTATATCATCATTTTCTATCTTATACTTTTCTTTAAATTTATAAAAAGCTTCTTCCGCCGTAGCGTTTTCATCTATATTATTATTTTTCTTCCAATTTTTTAAGGTTTCATCTGAAATTTTAAATTCAAAAGGGTTAATATTTATTGGAAAAGAGTCTGTATAACTAACATTATTTTTTTCTAACACATTTATCATTTTTAGTATTGTACTGTTCAACGTTGTATTATCAATTTTACTTTTATACAATTCTATATTAAATTTTTGACTAGACGTTACTAAAGCATTACCAGATCTATCAAGAATCTCTCCTCTATCTGCTTCTAATACACTTTCTCTCGTTAGTCTAGTATTAGATTCTTCTCTATATTCTTTTCCATGTATAATTTGTAAATTAAATAATTGAATAATTAAAACAATTCCAATTAAATATGTAAAAATAGTCATACTATTAAATCTTAGATTAATGCTTCTTTTATTAATTCCTTTGGCCAATTCTTCACCTTCTTTTAAATTTAAATATTAAAAATATCTAGTTAAAATCTTATTTCCTTTATATTCATTTTCTATATAATATCCGAATTTTTGTAATATTGGATATATTATAATCGTAATTAAAATATTATAAAATACTTCTATTAATAATATAATAATAAAGTTAGCAATCTCTATATTTGCAGCATATAATATGTATTTAGTTATATATGTTATGACTTCAAAAATTATTGTTGAACCAAAAACCATGAACATAATAGTCATTCTGCTATCTTTTGAAAAATTTCTATCAAATACTGTTGCTAAAAATCCTATTGATGCTAATCCAATTAAATTTGCCCCTACTTTTTCTTCTAACAAATAATCCAACATTATTCCAACCGTAATTCCATAAATAGTACCCATTGTTTTATTTCCAAACAACCCTATAAATAATATATAAATTACAAAAAGGTTGGGTTTTACTCCAGCAATATTAAACCAGCTAAAAAAATTAGATTGTAGAAAATAAATAAAAAATGATATTAATATTAGAATTATATTAATTAAAAATTTTTTCAACTGATTTCACCTCTCTTTAATTATTTTTTATTACTAATACTGTATTTATTTTAGTAAAATTAACAGCAGTTTCTACTAAAGCATATCTATCAGTAATATTTTTAGTAGAAACTATTTTTTTAACAGTTCCAACATGTATTCCTTTTGGATAAATTCCTCCAAGACCTGATGTTTCAACACTGTCTCCTTGAACTATATTAGCATCAGTTGCAATATACATCGCTTTAACTTCTGAGTTGTTATTTAATGTTCCTTTACAAACTATGCTATCTTTATTAGTACTCATTAAGCAACTTACAGAACTTGCTGTGTCTACTATTGTTCTTACTTTTGCAGTGTTATCAGTAACAGATATAACATATCCAACTAAACCTTCATCTGCTATTACTGTCATTTTTTCTTCTACACCGTCTTTTTTTCCAATATTTATCACTATAGTTTTTGAATAATTACTTATGTCTTTATTAATAACATATCCTGGTATTGTTTTATATTCACCATATTTTTCTGTCAAATTTAGATATTCTTTCAATGTTTCATTTTCGGATTTTATATTTTCTAACTCTCTTAATGATTGCTCTAGTTGACTATTTTTATCCTTTAGCTCTTGATTCTCTGTTTTCAAATTACTTATATCTGTAAAAAATGTAGAATTTCCGCTTATTTTATTTTTTAAATATGTAAGTCCATTTTGTACAGGCATAACTAATTTGTGAGCAACACTTTCTAAAAATGATGTATTTGCCTCACTATTAGAAAAAATGACAATTAAAACTAGACATATTATAGTAATAACGATTCCTAAAATTCCTGTTTTTTTATTTCTATACATACTTACTCCTTTCAAATTCTACATAATTGCATCTATCTTCTTTTTCTAGCATTTACTAAGACTGTTTTTAGTCTTTCTAAATCCTCTAAAGTCTTTCCAGCACCTCTTACTACACAATTTAATGGTTCATCTGCAATGTATACTGGCATTCCTGTTTCTATGCTTAATAATTTATCTAAATTTTTTATAAGTGCTCCACCACCTGCAAGAACTATTCCTTTTTCCATTATATCTGATGAAAGCTCTGGTGGAGTTTTTTCAAGTGTAATTTTTACTATGTCTACAATTTTATAAATAGATTCTTTTATAGCTTCTTCAACTTGTGTTGAGGTTATTTTTTCATTTCTTGGTAACCCATCTGCTAAATCTCTTCCTCTTATTTCCATTGACATTTCAGCCATAAGTGGCATAGCACATCCTATTTGCATTTTTATTTGTTCTGCTGTTGTTTCTCCTATAGCTAAATTAAGTTCTCTTTTAACATAATTTACAATGTCTTCATCAAGTTCATCTCCTGCCACTCTTATTGAATGACTAACTACTATTCCACCTAGAGAAATAACCGCTACTTCTGTTGTTCCTCCACCTATATCTACTATAATACTTCCACTTGGTTCAGCAACATCTAGAGATGCTCCTATAGCAGCAGCCATTGGTTCTTCTATCAGATAAACTTCTTTAGCACCAGCTTGCATAACAGATTCTTCTACTGCTCTTTCTTCAACTTCTGTTATTCCTGATGGAACTCCGACAACAACTCTTGGTCTTCCTATACTATATCTTTTTTCAACTTTTCCAATAATATTTTTTAACATTAATTGTGTTGCTGTGAAATCTGCTATTACACCATCTTTTAATGGTCTTACAGCTTTTATTTGTTCTGGTGTTCTCCCTAACATTTCTTTAGCTTCATTACCAGTTGCTAAAATATGGCCATTTCTTCTATCAATAGCAACAACTGAAGGTTCTTTTAATACAATACCTTTTCCTTTTAATGCAACTAAAATATTTGCTGTTCCTAAATCAATCCCTATATCTTTTGAGCCAAATGTAAAAAATTTCATAAATTTCATCCTTTCTATTATTTAACATCCTTTTTTGCTAACTTGACTAGTTTTGCAGTTTCTTCAAAAACACTTTTATAATTTCCATTTCCAATTACTATATGATCCAATAATTCAATCTCAAACATTGCTGCCGCATTATATAATGTATCTGTAAAATGAATATCTCTTTCACTTGGTGTTGAATCTCCTGTTGGATGATTGTGTATTAAAATAATTCTAGGTGCTTTTATTTTTAGTGCCTCTCCAATAATCTCTTTTACACTAACATTTGCAAAACTTGTCCCTCCTAATGCTATATCAACTATTTTCAAAATTTCATTTTTAGAATTTAATAAGAATAATTTTACAATCTCTCTTTTTTCAAACCTCATCTCTTCTGAAACCATATTAGCCACCTGACTAGTACTTTTTACTTGTACTTTTTTATAGTTAGAAGTTTTTGACATTCTAATCGACAATTCGCTTACAGCTTTTAATTGTATTGCCTTTACTCTACCAATTCCTTTTACTTGCATTAATTCTTGCAAACTTATATTTTTTAAAAAGTTTAATTCTCCCACTTGTGAATCATAATTTAAACTTAATATCCTTTGTGCAATCTGAACCGAAGTTTCATTTTTTGTTCCGGTTTTTATAATTATTGCCAATAACTCAGCATTTGATAATGTTTTTTCTCCATACAATTCCAATTTTTCGTACGGTCTTTCCGCTTCGGGTAATTCTTTAATTTTTAATGACAAATTAAATCTTCCTTTCTTTATCTAATTTGTCCCACATTTTATATTTTTTTATAAATAAATACTGCTATTATCATACCAATTATACTTGCTATATTTATTTTTACCATCAACCCAAATGTTAATTTTAATATATTCAAATCTAGTACAATTGGATTTTGCAATCCAAATTCTTGCTCAAATGAAAGCCACCATAACCATGATACACTTCCAGCTAACTTTCCAAGCAATCCCCCAATTACTAATCCTGATAATACAAATATTATTAGTATCCATATACTTTTATCTCTTGTAGCCATTTTTACCTCCAATTTTCTTTTTTCCTTACGGAAATGTAAATTTTATAACATTGATATTATATATTGATTTTGCTTTTTTTTCAAGAGATTTAATTAAATTTTAAAAATATTACATGTCTCTATATTACCAAAAATTGTGTCTTTTAATATAATAGCATTAGTAGTATAATATAATTAATGATAATCGGAGGTATAAAGAATGAAAATTGAAAAATTAACAGATGATAAAATAAGAATTATTGTAAATCAAAATGATTTTAAAAAACAAAAAATAGATTTCCATCAATTTATATTAAAAAATGTAGAATCTCAAAATTTATTTTTAGAAATTTTAAATAAAGCTAAAGAAGAACTGAATTTTGATGTAGATGGTTATAAATTACTAGTTGAAACATTTTCTTCATCAGATGATATTTTCATTTTTACTATTACAAAATATAAAGACAATAATACTAGCGATTATTCAATTAATCAAAATAAAAAAAATTTAAAAATAAAAAAGAAATACAATAATAGTTATTCTAAATATAAATTATTAAATTTTAACAATTTCGAAGAATTTTGTACTTTTTGTGAAATGATTTTTCATACAAAAATAAATATTAAAGATATTTGTAAAAATAACTCTCTATACTTATTTAATGATACATATTATTTACTATTAGAAAATCCAAACTTTAACCATGACCAGTTTGATTTATTTTGTAACTATATTTCCGAATTTTTAATAATTAAAAATTTTTCAAATAATTTTCAACTCAAATTGAAAGAACATGGTAAAATAATTATAAAGAAAAATGCCATATCTAATACCATAAAAACTTTTATAAAATAATAAATAATCCACAACTTCTTAATGTTTGTGGATTATTCACTTTAATATAAGTAATTTTGTGGATTATATGCCACTCCATTTACTCTTATTTCAAAATGTAAATGTGGACCAGTTGAATTCCCCGTTGACCCTACCGCAGCTACTGTCTGTCCTTGTGACACTGTTGTACCAGCTGAAACATATAATTTACTACAGTGTCCATAATATGTTTGTACTCCATTACTATGTGTTATAACAAGCAAATTTCCATATGAGCCTTTTCTTCCTGCAAAAGTTACTGTTCCAGAAGCAGCTGCTGAAATTGGTGTCCCTGTTGATGTTGCTATATCCAATCCTGTATGTGCTGAACTTCTTATTCTACTTCTTACTCCAAATCTTGATGAAATAATACCTGATACTGGCTTAGCTAACGAAATTCCTAAACTTGCCTTTCCCCCAGATATAGTTGTTGCTGTATTAACTTTTCCAATGGAAGTTGTTTTATTATTCTTTGCTACAACTACTGATTTCTCTACATATAAACTTTTAACCGCATCATCTACAGAAGTAAAATCTTGCATTTGTGTTTCATATTTTTCAGAAATTGTTATATTTTCCATATTAGTACTATTTTTTTCTTTTAGTTTATTAATAATATCTTCTGCCTCAGCAAAAGTTGCAACATATACTTTTTCTTCTTGATTGTCATTAATTGCATAATATCTATAATATGTTGTTCCCTGTGATTTTATTATATTAAATATTTCTTCATCACTAGCATTTACATCTCTCTTTAGCAAACACATCTTATATTCTGGTAAATCATCCACCTGTACAAAAGCTGCATTTTTATTTTCTCCGCTTTCTATATACTCATTTATTTCTGTTTGTAACTTACTCTTATTATCAGTATATCCTACCATTTCTCCATTTAATGTTACACTATAACTAATTTTATAAAATGATGCTATACATCCTAAAATAAGCAATACTGCTAAAGATATTAATATTATTAATTTTATTGACCTTCTTGTATGTATCAATAATTTTTTAAACATAATATTTCTCCTTATCAAATTATGTTATAATATTATATCTTTTTTTGTTTTTTTGCAAGACCCTGTTTTATAAATTTCCGTAGATTTTTTACGTTTTTTTCATTTTATCTTTTATTTATTTTTATTTTCTGTTTTTTTGATATGTAAAAAGGGACCTTTTATAGTCCCCTTTTTCTATCCTTGTTGTAACTCTGTTTTTACAGTTTCAATTTCTGTTGTTGTAGCTTTTTGAGCAGGTTTATAATACCCTTTTGTCTCTGCTACTTTAAATAATTCGTATTGAAAACTTTCATCATTATTTCTAATTTGTTGGAAAGTTTGTCTTAAATTCATATTTTCTGATTCTGATATAGCTGTTTGATATGCTGTTAAATCAGATTTTACTCCTGATAAAATATCATTTACCATTGTTTTCTCGTCCATGATTTTCCTCCCTATTAATTATTTAAAAAAGACATTAATTTTTGTTTTGTATTTAAGCTATCTTGAGCAGCTTTTGTAAACATTTGCTTTATTTGTGGATCTACCGCTTGAGATGAATATGTGTTTAGTTTTTGATATCCTGTTTCATGTGCTCCAATTAAATGTCTTAAATGTTGTAATTCGGCTTGTGTTAAATCTGCCATTTTTATCATTCCTTTCATTTAATAATCTTTTTCTATTATTTCCTTATTTTTATTTCATATACAAAAAACAGAAAATAAAAATATATTTTCTGTTTTAAATTTTTTTATTCAATTACTTCTAAATTGGCATATTTTGCCATTAATCTCTTATGTCCTACTTTATCAAAATTGATATCTACTTTTAAATCTTCTCCCTCTGGTTCCACATTACTTATTGTTCCTTCTCCGAATTTTTTATGGAAAATTCTAACACCAGATTTGTATTGAGATAAGTCCACATTTGCACCTGATGATTTTTTATTGATTGAATTTAAAAAGCTCTCAGCTGTTCTAAATGCAAATCCAGCAACATTAGATGCTGCAGATACTGCTGCTTCTTTTTTATCAATTTTATATGTTTTAATATTCCCATTATCTTTACTTCCGTATGTCCATGAATATTTTGAATCTTCAAATCTATTATTTTCTTGTGAACCTCCAAATGCATCTTCATGTCCATCTAATAATTCTTCTGGTATTTCTTTTAAAAATCTTGAGATAGGATTACAGCTTGTAGAACCAAATATTGTTCTTTGTTTACTACAAGTTAAAAATAAATTTTTCTTAGCTCTTGTAATTCCAACATAGCATAATCTTCTTTCTTCTTCTAATTCTTTTGGTTCTGAAATCGATTTATAACCAGGGAAAATTCCTTCTTCCATTCCAACTAAAAATACTACTGGGAATTCCAATCCTTTTGCACTATGTAATGTCATAAGTGTTACGGAATCATCTGTTTCTTCCATATTATCAATATCACTTGATAATGTTATTCCTTCTAAAAAGTCACTTAATTTATTTTCTGCAGATTCATCTTCAAATTCTATTGCAACTGTTAGAAATTCATCTAAGTTTTCTATTCTATTTTCAGCTTCTATTGTATTTTCATCTTCTAATGCCTTTGTATAACCTGATTTTTTTAATGTTTCTTTTATTAATTCTGATATTTTTATATCATCTTTCTTATTTCTTAATTCTTCAATAACATTTACAAATTCTCTAGAATTTAAAAATACCCTATTTAATCCATATTGGTTAGCATTTTTGATAATTTCATACATTGATACTCCGGTATCTTCTGCTATTTTTTCAATATTATCCAAACTTGTTTTTCCAATTCCTCTTTTAGGCTCATTTATGACCCTTTTTAAACTTATATTATCTGCTGGATTTTGGATTAATCTTAAATATGAAATTACATCTTTGATTTCTTTTCTCTCATAGAATTTTAACCCACCTATAATTTTATATGGTATTCCCTCTCTTCTTAGGATTTCCTCTATTGCTCTTGATTGAGTATTCATTCTATATAATATTGCAAAATCTGAATAATTATATTTTTCTTCTCTTCTTAAGTGTTCTATTTGTGTTGCAATATATGTTCCTTCATCATATTCATTTTTTGCTGAATATACTTTTGGTAAATTACCTACATCATTTTCAGTCCATAATTGTTTTTTATATTTAACTTCATTGTTTTTAATTACAGAATTGGCTGCTTTTAATATGTTTCCTGTACATCTATAATTTTGCTCTAATTTAATTATTTTTGTTCCTGGAAAATCTCTTTCAAAATTTAATATATTAGAAATATCTGCTCCCCTAAAGCTATAAATACCTTGGTCATTGTCTCCAACAACTGTTATATTTCCGTTTTTAGATGCTAGTAATGTTACTAAAGTAAATTGTGATTTATTTGTATCTTGATACTCATCTACTAAAACATATTTAAATTTATCTGAATAATATTCTAATACATCAGGATTGTCCATCAAAATTTTTATTGTATAATTTATGATATCATCAAAATCTATTGCATTATTTTCTTTTAATCTTTTTTGATACATTTCATAAACTAATGCAATTTTTTCTTTTCTAAAATCTCCATTTACTCTTAAGGTATATTGATCTGGCTCTAACATTTCATTTTTTGCATTACTAATTTCAGATTGTACAGACCTATCTGTAAACATTTTATCATCTAATCCAATATTTTTTATACAAGCTTTTATTAATGTTCTTTGGTCACTTGTATCAAATATTATAAATGAGGAATCAAAACCTATTCTATCTATAAATCTTCTTAATATACGTACGCAAACAGAGTGAAAAGTTCCCATCCATATATCTTTTGCAACATCACCTACTAATCCTTCAATTCTTTCTTTCATTTCATTTGCTGCTTTATTTGTAAATGTTATCGCTAATATATTCCATGGCAATACACCTTTTTCATCTATTAAATAGGCTATTTTATGTGTTAAAACTTTAGTTTTTCCACTTCCAGCACCTGCAATTACTAGGCAAGGACCTTCTGTGTTTACTACAGCCTCATATTGTTTATCATTTAATTGTTTCAATATTTCTTGCATTTTTGTTCTCCAATCTTAATATAAATTTTTCTTCCAAATTATATAATTCTTATTTTTAAAAGTCAATATATTTGCGAAATTTTGTCAAACATTTTTTCGTGTAATTATTGTTTGATTTTATTAATATAATGAGATATAATATATAAAATTTAAGGAGAAAAAAATGAAAAAATCAAAGAAAAAAATTATTTGTTACATTATAATTTTTATCACAGCAATTATAATGTGTATTCTTCTTTTTAATACTGGCATCCACACCGGAGATGATGGTGATTTTCATATTTCTAGAGCTTTAGGAACACTTGAACAAATAAGAAATGGAAATTCACCTCTTGTAATATCTAGATTTTCCAATAACTTAGGCTTTGGTTGGAACTTATTTTACCCACCAATTTCAACTTATAGTATTGTTTTATTTACATTTTTAACTAATAATGTAGTAATTGGCATGAAAATATTTTTAATTTTTACATTTATATTATCAGGAATTTCAATGTTTAAATTAGTTAATACATTAACCGAAAACGATAAAATTTCACTTATATCTAGCATATTATATTTAATTGCTCCATATAGAATTCTAAATGTTTATAACAGAGTTGCCGTAGGAGAAATATTAGGATTTGTATTTATTCCTATTGTACTACGTGGAATATACCTTATATTTAAAGGAAAAACGGAAAAATCTTATTTATATGTTTTTGGAACTATTGGATTAATACTTTCACACAATATTAGTACTTTAATAACATTTTTTATTGGTTTAGCATTAGTATTAATAAATTTCAAAAAATTAAAAAATAAAAAAATATTAAAATCCTTAATATTTTCTACAATAATAATAATTTTATCTGTATTATTTTTTGAAATACCATTATTAGAACAAAAATCTTCTGCTGATTATGAAGTTTTTAGATATGGAAAAATGTATAGTAGGAGTTCTGTATTTATACATGCTTTACATCCTTGGCAATTAATATCTTCCAATATACCTGGAATTGATAATACTATGTACTTTTGCATTGGACTTCCAATTTTAATGTGTTTAATAACTTATGTTTTTGTTAGAAAACATATTCCTGAAAAATATAAAAGTTTTTATAATTTTTTTGCAATTTTAGGAATTATATCTTCAATCATGTCAACAGCTTTATTCCCTTGGTTTTTACTACCTGATATATTGTTAATGATTCAATTTCCGTGGAGATTACTTGGTATAATTATTTTATGTTTCTCAATTATTGGTGGAATTCATTTAGGAACTTTAATTGATTTAATTATCATAAAATTTAAAAATAAAAAAAATGTTAAATTACTATCAATTCCTTTTTTAATAATTTATATATTAAGTTGTTTATATAGTTTAAGTTTTGTTAAAAATTTAGATTTTAAAGATATTGATAATTCTCATTATACAGAAAAAGAAATTATTGATACAAATTATAAAGTTAGTAGATATTCTTCATTTTTAGAATATTGGCCACAAAAAGCAATTGACTCTATAGATTACGTTGCAAATTACGATAATAAGATACATATTTTATCTGGTAATGCAATAATTTTAAATGAGAATAAAGAAAATGATATATTAACTTTTGACATTAATAACATTTCAGATAATACTACTTTAGAGCTACCATTCTTATTCTATAAAGGTTATGTTGTAAAATACAAAGCTTACAATAGTGATGAAGTTTCTATTATAAAATGTAATGAATCCGAACATGGTTTAGTTCAAATTAATTTAGATACTAATGTAAATGGTTATTTTAAAGTTTCTTACCATGCTACTAAACTTCATAAAATTTGTATTGGCATTTCTAGTATTACTTTCATTAGTTATTTAATTTATATATTATATAAAAAAATAAAGTTTTGTTAATTATTAGCAAAACTTTATTTTTTATTAATAATAATTTATAACTGAGTTGCAAAAATTCCAATTAAAAATCCTATCATATTCCCAACAGCAGACATTCTACCTTTATATAATTTATTTGATTCTGGTATTAATTCTCCTGACACAATATATAACATTGCACCCGCCGCAAAACTTAGGCAAACAGCTATTATACTTTCTGAGATTGAACCAACTATTGCTCCAAAAAATGCACCTATTCCTGTAGTTATTCCTGATAATACTACATAAAAGATAACTTTAAATTTTGACATTCCTCCATTTTTCATTGGAACAGACATTGATATTCCTTCTGGTATATCATGCAAACATATGGCAATTGCTAAACTTAAACCTAATTTCAATGAAGCTTCAAAGCCAGAACCTATTGCTAATCCTTCTGGAAAATTATGTATTGCTAACCCTATTGAAACTATTATTCCTGTTTTTAGTAATTCATTATTATTTTTATATTTTTGTTCTTTACTATTAAATTTCTTTTGTACTATAACATCACAAAAAATCATTGAAACTATTCCTAATAATACCCCTAAAATAACTCCGTAAATACTACTAATTCCTAATGCTTCCGGTATTAAGTCAAAACAAATTATAGCCATCATTAGTCCTGATGCAAATGATAAGATAAAACTCAAAAATTTGTTAGAATTCTTATTTATTACTATTCCTAATATCCCTCCTATTGTTGTTCCAAAGGTTCCAAAAAATAAACCTAGTAATGTTGTTTTTAAGATTTCATTCATTTTCAAAACTCCTTTTTACTTTTTTATACTAGTTTATTTTTGTTTATTTATTTTATTACTTTATTTTTGACAGAAAAAAAGATGTGTTTTGTACACATCCTATTCTTCATCACCTTTTAATCTTTCAGCTCTATCTGCTGCTATTAAGTTATCTATCATTTCATCTATATCGCCATTTAAGAAATTTTCCATTTGATAAATACTCATTCCAATTCTATGGTCTGTTATTCTTCCTTGTGGGTAATTATATGTTCTTATTTTTTCGCTTCTATCCCCAGAACCTACTTGAGATTTTCTTGCATTTGCAACTTCACTATCTTGTTTTTGTTTTTCTATTTCATATAATTTTGTTCTAAGCATTCTCATTGCATTATCTCTATTTTGGAATTGTGATCTTTCTGTTTGACATTCTACAACAATTCCTGTTGGTTCATGTATAAGTCTTACAGCTGAAGATGTTTTATTAATATGTTGTCCACCAGCCCCTGATGAACGAAAAACTTCCATTTTTATATCTGCTGGATTTATATCTATTTCAACATCTTCTACAACTGGAAGAACCGCAACTGTTGCTGTTGATGTATGTATTCTTCCACTGCTTTCTGTATCTGGAACTCTTTGAACTCTGTGTACACCACTTTCAAATTTTAATCTACTATATACACCTTTTCCTGTAACCATAAATGTTATTTCTTTGTAACCACCAAGTCCTGTTTCATTTTCATTTAAAAC
>CAKOYL010000020.1 GCA_934130705.1 uncultured Clostridia bacterium | reverse complement strand
GATGTTATTAATGTATCAATTCCATGATTTATTTCAGGGTCTATATGATATGGTCTTCCAGCTAATACAATTCCTCTTAAATTATTTTCTTCTATATATCTTACTGTTTCTGTTCCTTTATCTCTAATATCTTTTTTACATTTTTGATATTCAGATTCGGCTTTATCTGCAGCTTCTTCTAATTCTCTTTTTGTAAAGTTGTATTCTTTAAATTCATCTAATTCCATTAATTTTTTTACTAAATTCTTTTTATCAAATGGTAAGAATGGATTTAAGAATTTGATATTATGTGTTTTTAAGTCTTCTACATTATTTTTTAATACTTCTGAATATGATATTACTATAGGACAATTGTAGTGGTTGTCCGCTTTTTCATATTCTTTTCTAGAATATGGCATACAAGGGTAGAATATTGTTGTGATTCCTTTTTCTATTAAGTTTTCTATGTGTCCATGTGAAAGTTTTGCTGGGTAGCAAACTGATTCTGATGGCATAGATTCCATTCCTTTTTCGTAAGTTTTTCTTGTTGTTTTGTCAGAAATTACTACTCTAAATCCTAAACTTGTAAGGAAGGTAAACCAGAATGGATAATCTTCGTACATATTTAAAACTCTAGGAATTCCTATTGTTCCTCTTGTTGCGTATTCTTCTTCTAGTGGTTTGTAATCAAAAATTCTTTTATATTTGTATTGTACTAAGTTTGGTAGATTCTTCTTGTTTGTTGTAACTCCAGCACCTTTTTCACAACGGTTTCCAGATACGTGTATTGAACCATTATTGAATTTATTTATTGTTAGTTTACAATGGTTTTCACAGTTATTACATCTTGCGTGTGTAACTTTTATTTCTAATTTATCTAATTCATCATTTTTTAAAATTGTTGATTTGTATTCCATATCAAGGTTTGACTCATATTGTTCTTTTGAAAGTAAAGCCATACCGTAAGCTCCCATAAGTCCTGAGATGTCAGGTCTTACTACATCTTTTCCTACTATTTTTTCAAAAGCTCTTAATACAGCATCATTGTAGAATGTTCCACCTTGTACTACTATATGGTCTCCTAAAGTAGCAGTATCTCTTACTTTCATAACTTTTTGAATAGCATTTTTTATTACTGAGTATGAAAGTCCACTTGAAATATCACCTACTGTATAGCCTTCTTTTTGGGCTTGTTTTATTTTTGAGTTCATAAATACTGTACATCTTGAACCTAAATCAACAGGTCTTTTTGCTTTGATTGCTTCTTTTACAAATTCTGATATTTCTAAATTTAAACTTTTTGCAAATGTTTCAATAAATGAACCACATCCAGATGAACAAGCTTCGTTTAGCATTATGTTGTCAATAGCACCATTTTTCATTTTTATATATTTCATATCTTGTCCACCGATGTCTATAATTGCTGTAACATCAGGTTCAAATTGTTTTGCAGCAGTATAATGTGCTATTGTTTCAATTTCATTTAAATCTACATTTAGTGCTGTTTGAATTAATTTTTCCCCATAACCTGTAACACCACTATATCTTAGAATTGCTTTTTCTGGTAAATCTGAATATAGCTTTTTAAGCATTTTCATAACACTTTTTAAAGGATTTCCTTCATTGCTTCCATACAATGAATATAAAAGATTTCCTTCATTATCTATTAATACAAGTTTTGTTGTTGTTGAACCTGCATCTATTCCTAAATAGCAATCTCCCTCATAAGTTTTTAAATCTTTTTTTACAACTTTTGCTTTATCGTGTCTTTCTTTAAATGTTTTGTATTCTTCTTCATTTTTAAATAAAGGTTCTAATGGATGTGTTGTGTTATCGTGAGAAACTCTTAAATTTTCTATTTTTTGTTTTAATTCTTCAGTTGTAATTGGTGTTGTATTTAGAGAATCAAGTGCTGCACCTTTTGCTACTAAAAGATGAGCTTCTTCTGGTACAATTACTTCTTTTGGTGTTAAGTTAAGTGTTTCTATGAATCTTTTTCTAAGTTCAGATAGATAACTTAAAGGACCACCTAAAAATGCAACATTTCCTCTTATTGGTCTACCACAAGCAAGTCCACTAATTGTTTGATTTACGACTGCTTGGAATATAGATGCTGCTATATCTTCTTTAGCTGCACCTTCGTTTATTAATGGTTGTATATCTGTTTTGGCAAAAACTCCACATCTTGAGGCTATTGGGTAAATTGTTTGGTATGTTTTTGCAAGTTCATTTAATCCTGCTGTGTCAGTGTGCAAAAGTGATGCCATTTGGTCTAAGAATGCACCTGTACCACCAGCACAAGTTCCATTCATTCTTTGTTCTATAGATTTATCAAAATAAATTATTTTTGCATCTTCTCCACCAAGTTCAATTACAACATCTGTTTGAGGAATATATTTTTCAACTGCTCTTTTGCAAGAAACAACTTCTTGTATAAATTCTACTCCTAAAAATTTACTTGCAGACATTGCACCAGAACCTGTAAGTGCAAGTGTAAATTTATTGTTTGGATACATTTTTATTAAGTTTTCTAATACATTGAAAACAGTGTTTTTTGTATCAGAAAAATGTCTTTGGTAATCTTTGAATATAGTATTTTGTTCTTCGTCCATTACTATAATTTTTACTGTTGTTGAACCAACATCTAAGCCAACATGTAATATGTTTTCCATAATTTTTTGCTCCTTTTTATTCCCTAATTAAATATAGGTTAATTCACATATTTAATCACCCTAATTTTATACGGAAAATGACTATTTGTCAAATGGTAAAAACTGGGAATACTATAAAAAAATAACTTTAAATAGCATATTTGGGACAAACAAATAATACAATTAAAAAGAAATTAAGAAATAAGGAGGAAAACATGAAAAATAAAAAGATTATTATATCATTTATTGTATTAGTAATTGCTATTTTTTTAATTGGATACTTTTCAATAAAATATGTTAAAGAGAAGAAGTCTAAGGAGGAAATAAGCGAATATACACCACAAGAAGAAATTTCAGAAGAACAAGCAAGAGAAACAATAGTTACATTATATTTTTTAGATAGTGAGTCAAATACATTGAAACCCGAAGCAAGACTTGTAAGTGTTAAAGATGTAATTACTTCTCCATATAATACAATAATAGAATTATTAATAAATGGTCCTAAAAATGAAAAATTGAAAAAGCTAATTCCAGATAATACGCAATTATTAAATACATCATTAGAAGGAGAATGCTTAACAGTTGATTTTTCAAATGAATTATTAAATTATAATAAAAATAATCAAAATGAAAAAGAAAATATGGTAAAAAGTATTGTTAATACACTTACAGAATTAACAGAAGTCAATAAAGTAAAAATACTAATAAATGGCCAAGTAAATGAAGAATTTAAAGATGAATATGTTAGAAAATAAAGTTTACTTTAATATTTTATATAATTTTACATATTTTAAGAAATGGTTAAAGTCTCTTAAAAAATGTTCAACTTCATTTAATGAATTTATTGTATTTTTTTTACATATTTTAAAATTTAGTTTTTTCTTTTTTGGAGGAGGGGATTTTTTCTCGCCTCTATTTTCTTGTATTTTTTCTTGTGGAAAATTATTTCTTTCAACTCTATATAAACTTGGCATAATATCAGTCCTTTCTAATTTGCAAAATCTATAAAATTATTATATAATATTCAAATAAATAAAATATGTGATTTAGTAGGGAGAATAATGGATATAGAATTAAAAGAAAATGAAAGAATTGATGATTTAGAATTTAAAAATTTAAAAATAATTCAAAATAAAAATGGATTTTGTTTTGGTATTGATGCTGTATTACTTTCAGACTTCGCAAAAAATATTAAAAATAATGCAAAAGTTTTGGATTTAGGAACGGGTACAGGAATTATCTCTATTTTATTGTGTGGAAAAACAAATTTAAAAGAGATAATTGGAGTAGAAGTTCAAAAAGAAGTTTATGAAATGGCAGAAAGAAGTATAAAATTAAATAATCTGGAAAATAAATTTAAAATAATCAATGAAAATATTTTAAATTTAGAAGAAATATATGAAAAAAATTCTTTTGATGCAATTGTAACAAATCCTCCTTATAAAAAAGAAAATACTGGAATTACAAATATTGATGAAAAAAAATTGATTTCAAGACATGAGATTCTTGCTAAATTAGAGGATTATATAAATATTTCAAAAAAATTATTAAAAGATAAAGGTGAATTTTATATGATTCACAGACCAGAAAGATTAGTTGATATTTTGTACTTTATGAGAAAGTATAAAATAGAACCAAAAGAAATTAGATTTATTTATTCTCATATTAATGATGCTCCTAAAATGGTTTTAATTAAAGGGGTAAAAAATGGAAAAGCATTTTTAAAATTTAGAGAAAATTTATATATTTATAATGAAGATGGTAAATATACAGATGAAATTTATAAAATTTATGGAAAGGAAAAATAACATGGAAAAAGGTATTTTATATGTAGTTGCAACTCCAATAGGAAATTTAGATGATATTACTTTAAGAGCTATAAAAATATTACAAGAGGTTGATTTAATTGCAGCAGAAGACACAAGACATACATTAAAATTATTAAATCATTTAGAAATTTCAAAACCATTAATTAGTTATCATAGACATAATGAAGAAGTGAAATCAGATATTTTAATAGAAAAATTAAAAGAAGGGCAAAATATAGCATTAGTATCTGATGCTGGTACTCCAGGAATTTGTGATCCTGGTGAAGAAGTAATAAAAAAATGTATCGAAGAAGAAATAAATGTTGTTCCAATACCAGGCGCTTGTGCAATGATTAATTCTTTAATTTGTTCAGGATTAAATACAAAAGAATTTACTTTTTTAGGATTTTTACCATTAAATAAAAAATTAAGAAAAAATAAATTGGAAGAAATAAAAAATTCAAATAAAACAATTATTATTTATGAAGCTCCTCATAAATTGGAAACAACTTTAAAAGATTTAAAAGAAATATTAAATAATAGAAAAATAGTACTTGCTAGAGAAATTACAAAAATTCATGAGGAATTTGTAAGAGAAAATATTGATGATTTAATTGAAAAATCAAAAAATATTAAAGGAGAAATAGTTTTAATTATAGAAGAAAATGATAATATTTCTAATGAAAATAAATTAAATGAATTATCAATCAAAGAGCATTATAAATATTATGAAGATAAGGGGTATGAAAAAAAGGAAATAATTAAAATGGTTGCTAAAGATAGAAATGTAAATAAGAATGAAATATATAAATTATTTGTTTAATAAAAAATATGGTAAACATTATAAAATTTAATGTTTACCATATTTTTTCTGTGAAGCCTCTTGTAATAAGTTTAGTTGGCTAGCACATTTATCACATACTAGTTTATCTTTATATTCAACTAAGTTATCTGTATTACCACAAAAAATACAATTTGGCTCGTATTTTTTTAATACGATAGAAGAACCATCAACATAAATTTCAATAGGGTCTTTTTCGACAATATTAAATTGATTTCTTATTTCGATAGGTATTACTACTCGACCTAATTCATCAACTCTTCTTATAATTCCAGTAGATTTCATGTTTTTCCTCCTTAATGTTACTTTGTACAATTCTAATGCTAAATATAATATATATATATCATAAATAAAACCATAGGTCAATTAAAAGTAATAAAAAAAATAAATTGCCATAATATTAGTTAGGGTGATATTAATGTTAAATATAGTTTGGCCAATTTTTATAATAATATCAATTATATATTCAATTTTTTTAGGAAATTTAGATAATTTAAATCAATCAATTTTTGAAAGTACATCAACTGCAGTTAATTTATGTCTTACTCTTATAGGCACAATGTGTTTGTGGAGTGGAATTATGAAAATTGCAAGTGAAACGTCTTTTTCAAAAAAGATCACAAATTTTTTAAGGCCTTTTATGAAGATATTATTTCCGAATTTAAAAAGAGAGAGTAAATTGTATAACGAAATTTCGATGAACATGGTAGCTAATGTATTGCCGCGACTCCATTGGGAATAAAGGCAATGAATACAATGCAAAAGGAAAATGCTAATAAAGAAATTTTAACAAATGATATGGCAGTTTTTATTGTTTTAAATACGGCGTCAATACAGATTATTCCAACTACTGTTATAGCAATAAGAAGCTCACTCGGTTCACAAAATCCGGTAAGTATTATTCTACCAGTGTGGGTAGCAACTATATGTGCGGCAATAGCTGGAATAACTGCTACTAAAATATTTATTAAGTTAGGAAAGTAATAATTAAGATATGAAGTTTATAAGTTTTGTTTCAAGTTTGGCTATGCCACTAATTATAATTTTAATAGTTATATATGGAGTTTGGGAGAGAAAAAAAGTATTTGATATTTTTTTGGATGGAGCAAAAGAGGGAATAGGGATTGTTTTTAACATATTTCCTACTTTAGTTGGATTATTTGTTGCTATAGGAGCACTTAGAAGTTCAGGAATAATAGATTTACTTGTAAATATTTTAACTCCAATTTTGAATGTAGTTCATTTTCCAACAGAAATATTACCACTAGCTATCATTAGACCTATTTCAGGAAGTGCATCTATTGCGGTAGCAACTGATATTATGAAAAATTTTGGGGTAGATAGTAATATTGGTTTAATTGCTTCTGTAATAATGGGTTCTACAGAAACCACAGTATACACTATTGCTGTTTATACAAGTAGTGTAGGAATAAAGAAAACAAGGTTCGTTTTGTGGGCTGCTTTAATTGCTGATTTTGTTGGGATGGTTACAAGTGTAATGGTTTGTCGATTTTTGTCGTAATTTTCTTGTTGACAAATGGAGTTTTATAGTGTAGAATAAGACCATAAAAATTAGACAAACCTATTTTACATTAGGAGGTTTTATGATTTTTAAAATCATGTTATTTATATCAATTTTTTTTATTGTCAAAAAAATGATTACTAAAATCTTAGCAATCATTATCTTAAAAAAAATCAATTTTTAATTAAATAGTTTTTAATTTTGTAGGGAAAATATGTCCTACCCCCATATATAGTGAAAAATTTATAATGTTATATTGTTATCGTCCCACATTTTAACTCTTTTATTTTATATCTATATCATATTTTCTCTACAATCCAAATATATATTACCTATGATAAGTTTCACCATTTGATATTTTAAAAGCTCTAAAGATTTGTTCTAGTAAAAATATTCGTATTAATTGGTGAGGAAAAGTCATTTTTGAAAAACAAATCTTTTGGTTTGAAATATTTAAAAGTTTTTCATTTATTCCTAAAGAGCCACCAATTATGAAAGTTATATTACTAGATTGCATAGAAATATTTTCTATGTTTTTAGAAAATTCTTCAGATGAAAGTTGTTTTCCTTTTAAATCAAGGCATATTATGTAAGAATCTTTTTTTATATGTTCTAATACATTTTTACATTCTTTATTTTTAATTTCTTCTGATATACTTGAATTTAATTTATCTGGAATTTTTTCGTCAGGTAATTCTAAAATATTCAATTTGCAATATTTAGATAATCTTTTAGAATATTCATCAACAGCGTCTCTAAAAAATTTTTCTTTAATTTTTCCTGTACATATAATATTTATTGTTAACATTTTATATTACAATCCTTTATACTAAATTTTGACTATATTTCCGGGCATATCTCTACTTGCAACACTTAATTTTAAAGAATTTTCGTCATAATTTGTTGACATTAATTCATCAACAACGGTTTTATAGGCTAATTCCGGAAAATTACTTTGCTTACTTAAATGACCTAGTATTGCCTGTTGCAATCCTGAATTAAGTAAATGAGATATTGTTTTACCTGCTAATTCATTAGATAAATGTCCATTTGGTCCTGCAATTCTAGATTTTAATGGATATGGATATTTTGAGTACATTAGTACATCAGGGTCATAATTAGATTCTAGCATTATAAAAATACTATCTTCCAAATTCTTTAAAATACCTCTTGTCATATGCCCAATATCTGTTGCAATACTTATTTTTTTATTGTCTTTAAAAATATTAAAACCACATGGATTTGCGGCATCATGTGGGATTGAAAATGGTTTTATTTTTAAATCTCCAATTTCAAATTTCTCTTCAATTTTAAATATGTTAATATTTTTTTCTGATATTTTTTCTTTTTGTTTTGGCATAGCATCTAAAGTTTTTTGATTGACAAATACAGGTAAATTAAATTTTTTTGCAAAAGTTCCTAAGCCTTGTACATGATCTGAATGTTCATGTGTTATTAATATACCATCAATAGATTCTGGTGCAATTTCTAAGCTATTTAAAGCATTTTCTATTTTCTTGCTACTTACACCAGCATCTATTAAAAGTTTAGTATTTTCAGATTCTACAAAAAGACTATTTCCACTACTGCCACTATATAAACTACAAAAATTAAACATAATTTTTCTTCCTCTGATTATTCTTTTACTCTAACTATATTGGCACCAATTTTTCTAAATTTTTCTTCTATGTTTTCATAACCTCTGTCAATATGTTCTAAATTATATACTTCTGTTGTTCCAGTTGCAGAAACACCAGCAATAATTAAAGCAGCACCAGCTCTTAAGTCTGTTGAATATACTGGAGCTCCAAATAATTCATCAACACCTTCAAATATAGCGGATTTTCCTTGAGCTGTAATTTTAGCCCCCATGTTGTTTAATTCAGCAGTATATTGGAATCTTGATTCCCAAATACTTTCATTTATAATACTTGTACCATTTGCTGTTGATAAAACTACCCCCATTTGAGGTTGTAAATCTGTTGGAAAACCAGGATATGGAAGAGTTTTTATATTAGTTTTATTTGGTCTTTTACTATACCAAACTCTTATACTATCTCCATTATCTTCTACATTACCGCCAATTTCTAATATTTTCGCTGTTATCGCTTCAAGATGTTTTGTAATGCAATTTTTTATTAATAAATCACCTTTGGATGCAATAGCCGCTAACATGAAAGTTCCTGCTTCTATTTGATCTGGAACTACTGAATATGTAGCATTTCCATGTAATTTTTCAACACCAGTAATTTTTATGACGTCTGTTCCAGCACCTCTAATGTCTGCTCCCATAGTATTTAAAAAGTTAGCAACATCAACAACATGAGGTTCTTTTGCGGCATTATCAATTATTGTTGTACCTTTGGCTAAAACAGCAGCAAGCATAATATTAATTGTTGCACCTACAGATACAATATCCATATAAACAGAATTTCCAGTAAGTTTATCTGCTTTTGCATGAATTTTTCCTTTTTCTACAGTAGCAGTAGCACCTAATAATTCAAAACCTTTTATATGTTGGTCAATAGGTCTCGCACCAAGCTTACATCCACCAGGCATTCCTACTTCTATTTCTCCCATTCTACCAAGCATGGCTCCTATAATATAATAAGAAGCTCTAAACTTACTTGTTAGATCTAAAGGAGCTTGTGTTGTAGTTATGTTTCTAGTATCTATAGTTATTTCATTTGGAGTATTCCAAGTTATTTTTGCACCTAATTGTTCTAAGATTTTACAAGAAATTTGCACATCACTTATATTTGGTAAGTTGTTAATTGTACATACACCATCTATTAATAATGTTGCAGGTAATATTGCAACAGCTGCGTTTTTTGCACCATTTATTTCTACTACACCTTTTAATGGTGTAGGTCCATTTATTACTAATTTTTCCAATTGAATTCCTCCTAGTTAGTATATAATATATTTGCATAAAATATATCATAAAGTAGAGAGTATTGCAATAGCTTATATATTAATTTTTAGCAGTATTTATTCCTGAATTAGCAAAAAGTTCTAATAATTTAAATTTGAATTTTATGCTATAATCATTATCATTGGATATTAAAGAATATTCCTCATCAGATAGTACATTTTGTAAATCTTCTTTTGATTCTTCTGGAACAATACCTGAAGATATGTCTACAAAGCAAAGTGATGGAAACATTACACACCACCAATTTCTACCTTTTGCTTCACCAATTTCTACTTTTAAGGCGTCATAAAATCCTGCTGGTAAAGAAATATCGCCATATTGTTTTGTTGGAAATTCAAAATTCCCAATTTCAATTTTTACATCATAATTAAATCCTTCTTTTTTAATTGTATCTAATGCAACTTCTTTAAATTCGTTTTGATGTAATTCTACAAGCTCTATGGCTTCATTTTTAGAGCTACAATCTTTACATATATTATTCATATATTCTAATAAAGCATCTCTTACTTTATATTTTAAATTTTGATCTGTATCACTATCACTATTTGCTATTACATGTAATCTGAATACACTGTTGGCTATATCTGAAGATGTGGTTGTGGCATAAGATATTGCACATAATCCAGTATATAATATAAGAAGAAATGTTAAAATTAAAATCATTTTTAATTTGGGATTTTTAATAAAATTTAAAATATTTTTCATATGTTACCTCCAATAAACTTTTTTGTAAAAAAATTCTTTAATTTAATTATTTACCAATTTTCTAAAAATATACATTTTGTCTTTAAATGCTGAAATGTCGAAAAAACACGATGAAATATTAGTGAAATAATTTTGAAATATTATTGACATACAAAAAAATAAATGGTAAAATTTACCAGTAACCAAAACAGAAATCTAAAGAAAAAATTTCATATTAGAAATTGAAAGGATTGATAATTGATGTTTAAAGAAAACAAAAGCAAAGAAAAAAATTGTTTATTTTTTATAAGCGATTATCATTTTGAAATGATAACTTTACCTTATATAAATAAAAATATAAAGGATAACAAAAATGTTATAGTTGTTTCAGAGAATAATTTAGAAGATACTATGAATAAAGTAATATCTAGAGTTAATTTAGAAAAAGAAGAAAAAGAAAAAATTTTAGAAATAGATTGGAAAAATAACGATTTAAATAAATTTAAAGAAATAAAACAAGCAAATCAAGATAAAAAAGACACAATTATTTTTATAAAAGGGAAAGAAAATTATATACAAAATATAAATAAAAATATAGAAAATTGGATAGATCAGGAAAATGTTAAAATAATAGATTGTTATGATATAAATGAAGTACAAGATTGCGTTGATGAAATTGCAC
The DNA here is from genome assembly GCA_934130705.1 of uncultured Clostridia bacterium. The sequence continues at coordinate 1,992 of CAKOYL010000020.1, read as the reverse complement.
AAAAATATGACAATGTATTAGTTACATCAGGAATGAAAAAATTATAAAAATGAATAAGATTATATAAAATACTTGATAATTTTAAAAATATAGTATATAAATATATAAAAAATACAATAGTAGATATTGAAAGGAAGAAGAAATATGGAACATACACTAGAGGAAGCAAGAAGTATTTTGAAGAAATATAATCAAGAACATATTTTAAATGGTTATGATAATTTAGATGAAACTAAACAAAAAATTTTATTAGATCAAATATTTGAAACAGACTTTGAATTAGTAAAAAGCCTATATGCAAATACAAGAAATCCAATAGTACATGATATTGATAAAATAGAACCAATGGATTATTTAGATAAATATAAATTAAATGATAAATATAAATATTATGAGAATATTGGAAAAGATGCAATAAAACAAGGAAAATTAGCTGCAGTAACAATGGCTGGTGGACAAGGAACAAGACTAGGTCATGATGGACCAAAGGGAACATATGATATAGGATTAGATTCCCATAAATCATTATTTGAATTATTAGCTGATTATTTAAAAGAAGAGGGAAAGAAATATGATGTTACTATTCCTTGGTTTATAATGACAAGTAGAGAAAATAATGAACAAACATTAGATTTCTTTACTAAAAATAAATTCTTTGGATATCAAAAAGATAAAAATATATTTTTCTTTATACAAGGTGAATTACCAATGGTAGATACAGAAGGAAAAATATTAATTGGTGAAGATGGATTAATAAAAAAAGCAGCAGATGGACATGGTGGAATTTATGAGTCATTAGTAAAAAGTGAAATGACAGAACAAATGAAACATTTAGGAATTGAATGGGTGTTTATAGGCGGAGTAGATAATTGTTTAGTAAAAATGGTTGACCCAGTGTTAATGGGAGTTGCTATAGATAAAAATGTTACTGTTGCTTGTAAATCTATCGTAAAAGCAAATCCACATGAGAAAGTTGGAGTATTCTGTAAAAGAAATGGAAGACCAAGTGTTATAGAATATTCAGAAATTACTGATGAGATGGCAGAAGCTGTTGATGAAAATGGTGAGCTTTTATATGGAGAATCTCATATTTTGTGTAATTTATTTAATATAAAAGCAATAGAAAGAATGGGAAAAAATCCATTACCATATCATAGTGCATATAAAAAAGCTAAATATATTGATAAAGATGGAAATTTAGTTGTTCCAACATCTCCAAATGCATATAAATTTGAAGCATTTTTATTTGATGCTTTTGGTGAAGTTGATGATATGGCAATATTAAGAGTAAAAAGAGAAGAAGAATTTGCACCTGTAAAAAATTCGGATGAAGCGGGTGTTGATTGCCCTAGCACAGCTAGAGAGTTATATGAAAAATTCTATCATTTAAAATAAAATAAAAAGTTGTAAAATGTGAGAAATGTTTTACAACTTTTTTATTATAAGAAGCAAATAATTTTATAAAAACCCCTTTATTTATTTTGCAATTAGTGTTATTATAAGCATACCAAAACAAGTTGTCAAAAAAGGGCGTCCCAGATGACAACGGAAGAAAGGATTGATAAAATGAAGGATTATTTAAAAAAATATCAAAATTGGTTAGAAAGTCCAGATTTTGATGAAGAAACTAAAAATGAATTGAAATCTATAAAAGATGATGAAAAAGAAATAGAAGACAGATTTTATAAAGAATTAGAATTTGGTACAGCTGGACTTCGTGGTGTTATTGGAGCTGGAACCAATAGAATGAATAAATATACTGTTGGAAAAGCAACACAAGGATTAGCAAATTATATATTAGAACAAGGAACACAAGATAAAGGTGTTGCAATAAGCTATGATTCAAGAAAAATGTCAAAAGAATTTAGTACACAAACAGCATTAATATTAAATGCAAATGGAATAAAAACATATTTATTTGAAAATTTAAGACCAGTACCAGAATTATCATTTGCAGTAAGAGAATTAAAATGTACAGCAGGAATAATGATT
>CAKOYL010000019.1 GCA_934130705.1 uncultured Clostridia bacterium | reverse complement strand
GAGCAGATGTATGTTTAATGATGATTGATGCAAATGATGGTGTAACAGAACAAGATGCTAAAATCGCAGGAGAAGCACATGAAGCTGGAAAAGGTGTAATAATAGTTGTAAACAAATGGGATGAATACGAAAAAACAACAGGAACATTAGAAAAATATAAAAAAGAAGTTTACAACAAATTATCATACTTATCATATGCACCAGTAATCTTCATTTCAGCTAAAACAGGACAAAGAGTAGATAAATTATTTGAAATGATAAACAATGTAGCAAAACAAAATGCACTAAGAGTATCAACATCAGTATTAAATCAAGTAATAAATGAAGCAATAGCAATAGTTCAACCACCAACAGATAAAGGAAGAAGATTAAAAATATTCTATGGAACACAAGTATCAACAAAACCACCAACATTTGTAATATTTGTAAACAATAAAGAATTGTTCCACTTTTCTTATCAAAGATATTTAGTAAATCAAATAAGAAAAGAATTTGGATTAGAAGGAACACCAGTAAGAATTATCGCAAGAGAAAAAAATGAAAAATATGCCGAATAGTAAAATGGCATAAGAGGAGGGAATAAAAATGGCAGCATATATTTTAATAGCAGTAATTTCATATTTAATAGGAAGTATAAGCTTTTCAGTAATTATTAGTAAGAAAATGGCAGGATTTGATGTAAGAGAAAAAGGAAGTGGAAATGCAGGAAGTACAAATGTATTAAGAACAGTAGGAAAAAAAGCAGCTGCAATAACATTATTATGTGATATTTTAAAAGGAGTTGTTTCTATATTATTAGCCATATTAATAGGAACAATATGGAAAGATGTAGATAAAGAACTAATTTTACAAATCGCAGGAATAGCAGTAGTTATCGGACATACATTTCCAATATTCTTTGGTTTCAAAGGAGGAAAGGGTGTTGCTACATCTTTAGGAGTTTTATTAATGTCTAATTGGCAAATAGGATTAATTTGTTTAGTATTTGCATTAGTATTAATGGCACTAACAAAAATGGTTTCATTAGGTTCATGTGGAGCAGCAGTACTATTTCCAGTGTTAACTTTATTTATTAATGATAATTATACAATTCTAACAGAAGGAAAAAGTGGAAGAGTATATTTTGTATATAGTGTAATTTTAGCAATAATTGTTTTATATAATCATAGAAGCAATATAAAAAGAATGCTAAATGGCACAGAAAACAAATTAAGTTTTGGAAAAAAATAAAGTAAATACACAGGAGGAATAAAATGAAAAATATAGCCATAATAGGAAGTGGAAGCTGGGGAGTAGCATTAGCTGTTTACTTAGCTAATGTAGGAAATAATGTTAAGATTTGGTCATTTTCTGAAGAAGAAAAAGATTTAATTAACAAAGAGAGAAAATGTAAATTTTTACCCGGTTTGAACTTACCGGAAAAAATATATTGTTCAAATGATTTTGAAGAAGTAATAAAAGATTCTGAATTCATATTACACGTAACACCATCAAAATTTACAAGAAATATATTTAAACAATATAAACAATATGTAGGAGAAAAACCAGTCATTATATGCTCAAAGGGATTTGAAAAACAAACATTAAAAACACTAGACGAAGTATTAGTTGATGAAATGCCAACAGTAAAAGTTGGAGTTTTATCAGGACCTAGCCATGCAGAAGAAGTTTCAATAGGAGTTCCAACTGCTCTAGTAGTTGCTTCTAAGCATGAAGATATATTAAAAACGTTACAAGAAACATTTATGTCAGAAAAAATGAGAGTATATGCAAGTAATGATGTAAAAGGTGTTGAACTTGGCGGAGCACTAAAAAATATTATTGCATTTTGTGCAGGTGTTGCAGCAGGAATTGGATTAGGAGATAATTCATTTGCAGCATTAATAACGAGAGGACTAAAAGAAATAACAAGACTTGGAGTTCAATTAGGTGGAAATCAAGAAACATTTTATGGACTAAGTGGATTAGGAGATTTAATAGTAACATGTCTAAGTGAGCATAGTAGAAACAGAAAAGCTGGAATATTAATAGGACAAGGAAAAACATTAGAAGAAACAAAAAAAGAAGTAGGAATGGTTATAGAAAGTATAGACAATATAGAAGTTGCATATGAACTTGGAAAAATCCATAATATAGAAATGCCAATAGTTAATGCAGTATATGGTGTATTATACGAAAAATTAGATCCAGTAGAAGAAGTAAAAAAATTAATGACTAGAGATAAAAAGAAAGAATAAATTTAATGAAATATGGAATAATATTAAAAATTATATATTCTAGGAGGTATAGATATGGAATTTTTTGATAAACTAGGACAAAAAGCAAGTGAAGCATATAAGGCAACAGCTGATAAAACAGGAAAATTAGCAAAAGAAGCAAAATTAAGAATGAAAATAGGAGAATTAAAATCTCAGATAAATGATATATACAAAGAAATTGGAAAAAAAGTATATGAAAATCATGTAAGAGAAGAAAAAGAAAACTTAGAAAAAGAATTAGAAGAAGAATGTACAAAAATAGATGTATTAAGTGCAGAAATAGAATCTAATTTAAAACAATGTTTAGAACTAAAAGATAAAAAACAATGTCCACAATGTTTTGCAGAGATAGAAAAAAATGTAAAATTCTGTCCAAAATGTGGAGCAAAACAAGAAGAAATAGAAGCAAAAGAAGTAGAAGTTTTAGAAAAAGAAGAAACAAACCATGAAGAAAAATGTGATTGCTCTAATGATAAAAACTGCGAGAATTTGAAAAAAACTGTTGAAGTAGAATCAAATGTGAATTTAGACGAGGAAAAAACCGTTGAAGAAGTTAAATATGAAGAAGAATAAAAGAATTAAATTTAAGTCATATGATTATAATAATCATATGGCTTATTTGTTAATATTTAGTTAATACGGATATCTTTCATATAAATACTTAATCAATCCATTAGCATTAACATCGCTAACATTAATATATATTCCCTTATCTAAACAAACCCACATAATAATTTTAAATTCATCAGAATTATCAATATATGTTCCTATGATTTCAGCAATTTCAATAGGATTATTATATTGATGTTCCCATGTTAAACTATTATATAAATTAAAAGAAGAATTATAAAAAGAACTTAAAAATTTTTCTAATTCATTAGAATTTTCACTAAATAAATTTACAGAAACCATAAAAAACTCCTCATAAATATTATAATAAATAATTAAAAAAATATACTACAGAATACTTTTAATAAAAAAGTAAATAATAAGAAAAATAATCTTTGGAGGAGATGAAATGAAAAAATATACAATAATAGGATATATTACATTAATTATATTAATAATAATGATTGGATTTATTTTTTATAAAGTATATGCTAATCAAAATAAAAATGACAATATTCAAGAAAAAACATTTGGAGAAATAAAAAAATTAGACAGTAATTTTAGTAATATTTTTAATCAACTAAATAATGTGAAATATGAGCAATATAAAATTTCTAGTTCAGAAATGAAAGAAGAGGATAAAGGAAGCTCAGCAGAAAATACAACAGGAGGAGATAGTTCTAGTTCTTCTAAAGAAAGTTCTGGAGAAGAAACAGGAGATTCTAAAGAAAAAGATGATAATCAATCGAAAGAAAATAAAAAATATGAACTAAAGAAAAGCGGAATTTTAACTCAAGATGAGCAAATAGATTGGGAAAGTATAAAAAATGATATAGAAAATATATATCCATCATTAACTGGATTTACATTAGATTTATATCAGATAAATGCAAATAAACAAGAAATAACGGAATTTAATAGTCAATATGACAATGTGATAACACAAATAAAAGAAGAAAAAAAGGAAGAAACTTTAGATGAATTATCAAAATTATATGAATATTTGCCTAAATTTGCAGATAATGCCACACAAGATGAAAAAGAAAAAGTAGTTTTAAATACTAAAAATGAAATCTTTAAAGCATATAGTATATTAGATAAAGAAGAATGGAACAAAATACAAGAACATGTACAAGCAGCTACACAGGAATTTACAAAATTATTAACCAATATAGAAATGCAAAAAAATCAATATAATATAAATAAAGCATATGTTATGATAAATGAACTGAAAAATGCAGTAAATTTAAAAGATAAAGAAATTTTTTTAATAAAATATAAAAATTTGCTAGAAGAATTAAAAAATATATGATATAATACAAAACAGAGTAAATTGAATAGTCGCTGGTAAATTCCGAAAGGAACTACGAGAGGAAAGTCCGGGCTCCATAGAGCAAAGATGCTAGATAACGTCTAGTGGGGGCAACCCTAAGGAAAGTGCAACAGAAAATAACCGCCTTATTTTAAGGTAAGGATGAAAAGGTGAGGTAAGAGCTCACCGCCCTTATGGTGACATAAGGGGCTGTGTAAACCCCATCTGGAGCAACACCTAAGAAGAAGATTAAGTCTGCTCGACGCCTTCTGAATTGCGTGGCTTGAGATATATAGCAATATATATCCTAGATAAATGACTATTTTTAAAGACAGAACCCGGCTTACAGATTTGCTCTTTTATAATATTTTGAATTTGATTTGGGAGGTAAGTTTTATGAATAAAATAAAAGGAATAAAAAGAGGAGGTGTAATAAAAATAAACGGTAAAATACAATACTGTGATACAGAATTATTACAATTAGTTGGAAAAAAAGGAATAAAAGAAATATTAAGAGCTATAGAAGCTTCCAGAAAAGATAGGGCTAATGGATTTGTTGGTTACACGTTAGAAGAAGTCTTTCAAGAAGTTAATAAAGCAATAAAGGAGGTAGAAATTAACGGAATATAAGATAATAACCTCAAGTAAAGCAAAAGAAATGTTAATACAACATGTGAAATTTTTAGCTAATGTAAATGCAAAAGCTGCATATAGATTAGCGGATAAAATACAAGAAGAAATAAATACACTTAAATATAGTCCTAAAAGAACATCAAAATATGAAATTATAAAGAATTGTCAATACAGAAGATTGATAATTAATAAAAAATATTTAGTCATATATTTTATAAATCAAGAAACATTTTATATTGATTATATATTTGATTGTAGAAGATTAATCAACAATCAAATATAAAAAACTCTTAAAATCATCGGGCAAATCGCAAACAAAATCCAAGTCATTTTTAAAAATCGGATGTAAAAATCCAATATGATAACAATGCAAAGCTTGTCTTCCAATCAAATTAGAAATATTACCATATAAAGAATCTCCAACAAGAGGATGACCAATGGCGCTCATATGAACACGAATTTGATGAGTTCTACCAGTTTCTAAAGAACACTTAACTAAACTAAAATTATCAAATTCTTTTAAAACTTCATAATGAGTAATAGAAGTCTGACCATTTTCAGAAATACACCTTTCTATAATACTATTTTCTTTTCTAGCAATAGGCAAATCAATAACACCAACATTATTTTTAAAAAGGCCATCACAAATAGCCAAATAATCTTTTTTAAACAAATTAGACTTCATTTGAGAAATTAAACATTCCTGAATATACTCACATTTAGCAAAAACAACTAAACCAGAAGTGTTCAAATCCAATCTATTAACAGGTCTAACCTTTTTCTTCAAACCAATAGAATCAAAATAAAATCTAACACCATTGCATAAAGAATCAGAAAAATGTAAAACAGATGGATGAGTTGCAATACCGGCAGGTTTATTAACTATTAAAAGCCAAGCATCTTCAAAAACAATATTTAAATCCATTTTAGTGGGTACAATATTAGAATTATCTTCAGAATAATCAAAATTAATAGTTACAATATCATTTGGTAACGTAACATTTCTAGTATCACATTCTTTTCCGTTCAAAAAAATGCAATTATTTTTAATAATTTTATAAAGCAATCTAGAAGATACTTTTAAATTGTTTTGCAATATCTGATTTATTGTTAAATTTTCACTTTCAACTTTATATATTAATTCCATAAACTTACTCCATTTAATTTTATATTAATATTTTATCATATATCTTCAGTAAAATAAAGCAAGAAAAGAAATAGCAAAAGAATTATTAAAAATAAAAGTTTAATATTAGGGCTAATTTTATATTTTAATTTATATATATATTTCAAAAAAATACCTTTACAATTAAAAAAATTATGTGTATAATTCAAATATCAAAAACAATAAATAAGGAGCAAAAAAGCATGAGGATAAGATACAAAAAATGGGCAAGACCAGAACTAGAAGCAAGTAAATTCTATATAGATGAACCAGAAAAAATGAAAGGAAGATGGAAAACTTTTTTCAAAAATCCAAACAACCCACTACACCTAGAACTAGGATGTGGAAAAGGGCAATTTATCTCAAACCTAGCATCAGAAAACTTAGACCAAAACTATATAGCAATAGATTTAGTAGATGCAATGCTTGGACTTGCAAAAAGAAATGTAGAACAAGTATATGCAGAAAAAAACATAGAACCCCAAAATATAGTATTAACAAGATATGACATAGAAAGAATACTACAAATATTAGACAAAGAAGATAAAATAGAAAGAATATATATCAACTTCTGTAATCCATGGCCAAAAGGAAAACATAGAAAGAAAAGACTAACACATACAAGACAACTTGAAAAATACAAACAATTTTTAATACCAAATGGAGAAATATACTTTAAAACAGATGATGATGATTTATTCAATTCAACCTTACTATATTTAGAAGAAACAGGATTTGAAGTTAAAGCAAAAACATATGACTTACACGAAGAACCAATTTTTGAACATAATATAGAAACAGAACATGAAAAAATGTTTACAGAACAAGGCATAAAAATAAAAGCATTAATAGCACAAAATACAAGTAAAAACGAAAAGCAGGTGAGTAATACATAATGGAAGCAAAAGATGTTACAGAAATGAAACAAAATAGAGATTCAAAAGAATATGTATTAGAAGCGGTTAAGAAAAAAGGAAAACTTTTAGAATTTGCAGCACCAGAATTCCAAGACGATGAAGAGGTAGTAAAAACAGCATTAGAACAGGACGGAGAAGCAATGGAATTTGTAAGTAAAAGACTAAGAAATAACAAAGAAATGGTATTACTTGCAATAAAAGGAGCACCATGGACAGCTTGTTATGCATCAGAAGCATTAAAAGCAGATAAAGAAGTAATAATGGAAAGTGTTAAAACATATGGGCAAACCTTATATTATGCAAGTGAAAGACTAAGAGATGATAGAGAAGTTGTAAAAACAGCAATAGAAAATAAAGGGTTAATAATAAAATATGCAAGTTTAAGATTAAGAAGTGATAAAGAACTAGCAGAAATAGCAATAAAACAAGACAAAAGAGCATATTTATTCTTAAGCAAAGAATTAAAACAAGACGAAGATATAAAAAAATTAATAAGCTAAAGAAAACAAGGGAGGATTTTAAAATGATAAAAAAAGTAGCTATATTAGCAAATGGAGGAGATGTAGCAGGATTTAATGCTGTTATTAGAGGAATTGTAAAAACTGCAGAAAATAGTGAGGTAGAATGCTATGGATTTATTGATGGTTATAATGGACTATTAAAAAATGAGTATGTAAAACTAAGTACAGCAGAAGAAGGAAATGCAGAAGGAATTTTACCAAAAGGTGGTTCAATTATAGGTTCATCAACAAATGCAAATGTATTTAATTATAAAGTTGTAAAAGAAGATGGAAGCGTAGAATATCAAGATTTATCAGACAAATGTGTTCAAAATATTAAAGATGATGGATTTGATTGTGTATTCACATTAGGTGGAGATGGTACTCAAAAATCAGCAAGAGATTTCTCATTAAAAGGAGTAAATGTAATTGGTGTACCAAAAACAATAGATAATGATGTTGCATGTACAGAAATAACATTTGGATATAACACCGCTGTATCTGTTGCAATGGAAGCACTTGATAGACTTCATACAACAGGAGAAACACATCATAGAATAATGGTTCTAGAAGTAATGGGAAGATATGCTGGATGGATTGCATTAGAATCAGCAATAGCAGGTGGTGCAGATGTTGCATTAATTCCAGAAATTCCATATGATATAAACAAAGTTGCTGAAAAAATAAAAAATAGACAAAAAAGAGGTAAAAACTTCAGTGTTGTAGTTGTTGCAGAAGGTGCAAAACCAATAGGTGGAGATATAACAGTAGAAAATGAAAGAGATAACGGAAAAGGCGTAGACAACACAAAGCTTGGAGGGGTAGGTCCAATAGTTGCAAAACAATTACAAGAATTAACAGGACTAGAAGCAAGAAACACAACTTTAGGATATATGCAAAGAGGAGGAACACCAACAGCATTTGATAGAGTTTTATCAACCAAATATGGTGCAAAAGCAATGCAATTAGCATTAGAAGAAAAATTTGGAGTATTAACAGTTATAAAAAACAACAAATTAGATTATGTATCATTGGAAGATGTTGTCGGAGAAAACAAAGAAATAGGAGCAGTTTCAGGAAACACAGCAGTAAGTAACCAAAGAAAAGTAACAATGGATGATGATTTAGTAAAAACAGCAAGAAGCATAGGAATCAACTTAGGAGACTAAGAAAATAAAGGAGGAACAAAAGATTATGAAAAAAAATAAAAAAATCTTAATAGCTATAATATCTATTATACTAATATTAGCAATAATATTTGGAATAGTATTTTTAGTATCAAAAAATAAACAAGGAAATACTAACGAAATACAAGAAGCAAAAAAAACAGAAAAAGTATATGAAGAAGTTTCAAAAGCAAATCAAATTACATTTACTTGTACTTTAGATGATAAAAATAAAGAAACAATTATTGTAAAAGATAATAATGCATACAAAGAAACAACAAAAGATGGAAAGACAAGCAGATATATAGTAAAAGATGGAAATACATATTTCCTAGATGCTGATAGTAAAAAATATTATACATACAATAACAATACATCTATTTTAATAGAATTGAAACAACAACTAGAAAAATTACAAGACTTATCAAAAGAAGCAGGAAAAGAAAGAATAAAAGGAAAAAACTATAGTTACGAAGAATTTGAACAATATCAAGGATTCTTGATAAACAACAAAATAGCAGTAACAGACTTAACAAAAGCAAAAACAAGAATATACTATGATAACGATAAAATCGTTTATATAAAAACAATAGCAGGAGATGAAAAAGAACTACTAAAAGTAGACATCTCATATAATCAAGTTAATGATGATTATTTTAATATTCCTGATGAATATAAAGATGGGAATATATAATAATAAATTTATATAAAGGAGGAATTTAAAATGGCAATAAAATTTGTCTTAAACGAAACATCTTATTTTGGAAAGGACGCAAGAGGAGCTTTAGCAGAAGAAATAACAAAAAGAAAGTTCAAAAAAGTATTTTTAGTAAGTGATAAATCACTAGTTAATGCAGGTGTAACTGCAAAAGTTGAGGAAATATTCAAAAATGCAAACATAGATTATACATTATATGATGAAATAAAACCAAATCCAACTATAAAAAATGTAACAGATGGTGTAGAGGCTTGTAAAGCATCAGGAGCTGATGTCATTGTAACAGTTGGTGGTGGTTCAAGTATGGATACTGCAAAAGGAATATCAATAGTAATGACAAATCCAGATAGAGCAGATATAAAATCTTTAAATGGAGCATCAAATACAATTAATAGAGGAATGCCAGTAATAGCACTTCCAACAACAGCAGGAACAGCATCAGAAGTTACAATAAACTATGTAATAACAGATGAAGAAAGAAAAATAAAAATGGTATGTGTAGACCCAAATGATATTCCAATAGTAGCAATAATAGATTCAGATTTAATGGCATCAATGCCAAAATCACTTGCAGCTGCAACAGGAATGGATGCACTAACACATGCAGTAGAAGGTTATATAACAAAAGCTCATAATGAAATATCAGATATGTTCCATATGCAAGCAATAAAAATGATATTCAAATATTTACCAGCAGCAGTAAACGATAAAGATGAAAAAGCAATCGAAATGATGGGAATGGCTCAATATATAGCTGGAATGGGATTCTCAAATGTTGGATTAGGAATAGTTCACTCAATGGCACATCAATTAGGAGCTGTTTATGACACACCACACGGAATTGCAAATGCAATGTTATTACCAACAGTTATGAGATTCAATGGTGCAAATCCAGAAACAGCACAAAGATTTAGAGAAATCTTATGCCAAATCGGAAGACCAGATGCAGAACATTTAAATGATCAAGATGTTATAAATACATTTGTATGGATGATAAGTGAATTATCAAAAGCGGTAGGAATTACACAAACAATAAAAGATTATGGAGCAAAAGAAGAAGATTTTGAAATGTTAGCAGATAAAGCTATGGAAGATCCATGCAAACCTGGAAATCCAAGAGAAGTTAGCAAAGAAGATTTTATAAATTTATATAGACAAGCTATGTAATAAAATAGAAGACAAGAGATTGTCTTCTATATTCATATAATTTTAATAGGAGGATATGCAAAAAGCATAATCAAGTTAATGAAGAAAAAAGAAAATATATTAAAAAGTTTTAAACATGCTTATGAAGGAATTATTTTTGGTATAAAAAATGAAAGAAATTTAGAAATACACATACTAATAATGATTTTAGTTATAATGTTTGGAATAATATTAAAAATAAGTCAAATTGAATGGTTAATTTGTATAATATTATTTGGTCTAGTTATATCTTTAGAATTAATGAATACAGCAATAGAAACAGTAGTAGATATGATAACACTAGAAAAAAATCCAAAAGCCAAAATTGCTAAAGATGTAGCAGCAGGAGCAGTATTAGTTTCCGCTATAAGTGCAGCAATAATTGGATTAATAATATTTATTCCAAAAATAATTTAAAATAAAAACGTACTAGAAATAAACAAATAATACAGAAAAAATATTGAAAAAATTATTTATATATGATATAATAGTAAACATAACGTAAATACATGACTTAAGGAGGAAAAAATATGAGAAATTTACGAAAAGACTATACAGAGAGTGGTGCAGAACGGATTTACAGAATAGACGATAATGGAACTGAATGGTTTTATTATTGTGATCCAAGAACAAAGTACACTATTAGGGCTGCTACAGATGAAAAGAGCGACCTTGATAAATTGTGTAAAATTTCTGAACAACTGGATGTAGAATATCTAAAAAAAGGAGTGAAATCAATAGACAGAGGTGACACACAAGAACAAGATATGTGGATAATTGAAGATTCACATGGGAATATCGTTTGTGCCGCTGATGTGTTCTATTTGAAGAACAGTAATGTGGAAGTTGCATGTTATTTTAAAAATCCGGTTTTTCAAAAATTATATGAGAAAGATGTAAAAAAGACATTATGCAATCTTGCTAAAAAAGAATTTAAAGCGTCCTTGTATAGTAGAGTAGCTATAAATCTAATAAAACCGATTTATGTTTGTGAATAACAAAAAGAGTAATAACTCTCATATCCGTCTGGTATCAAAATATTTTTGATACCAGATTTTTCTATGTATGTAAAAAATAAAAAATGTATTATAATAATAAAAAGGAAGGAAAAAAATTATGTATGATGTAATAATAGTAGGAGCAGGTCCTGCTGGAATATCAGCTAGTTTATATACTCAAAGAGCAAATTTAAAAACATTGGTAATATATAAGAAAACAGAAAGGTCATCATTAGAAAAAACAGAAAAAATAGAAAACTTTTATGGATTTAAAAATGGCATAAGTGGTAACGAATTATATCAAAATGGAATAGAACAAGCACAAAAATTGGGAGTAAATGTTTTAGAAGACGAAGTAATAAATATAAGAAAAGAAGAACTATTTGAAGTGCAAACCACAAAACAGAATATAAAAGCTAAAAAAGTTATTTTAGCAACAGGAAATCCAAAAAAGAAACCTCAAATTAAAGGAATAGAAAAATTTGAAGGAAAAGGAGTTAGTTATTGTGCAATTTGCGATGGTTTTTTCTTTAGAAATAAAAGAGTAGCGATAATCGGAAATGGAGATTATGCGATTTCGGAAACAAATGATTTAATAAATTTAGTTAAATCTGCAACAATATTAACAAATGGTGAGAAAAATAATTTACATGGATTTAGAGCCGAAAATGTAGAAATAAATGATAAAAAAATAAAAGAAATTAAAGGAAATAATAATATTGAAGAAATAGAATTTGATGATAACACTAATATAAAAATAGATGGTATTTTTATAGCACAAGGAGTTGCTGGAAGCACAGAATTTGCAAAAAAATTAGGTGCTGAAATTCAAAACAATAAAATAGTAGTAAATGAAAATATGGAAACATCAATAAAAGGTTTATATGCTAGTGGAGATTGTGTTGGAGGATTATATCAAATATCAAAAGCTATATATGATGGAACAAAAGCTGGAATGCAAGTGATAAAAGATATAAAAAAAATATATGAATACAAGAAAAGTATTACTTATAAGTAATGCTTTTTTTACGAAAAAATATGAAATATTTATGCGTATTATATTGACTTATTTCTTTTTTATTAGTAAAATTTATATGAATTTAATTATATATTTTACTATTGAATATTATGTATTTTATAGGAAATAATTATAGTAAAAGTAGGAGGAAAACATATGAAAAAATTAAAAAAAGAAAAAATTATAATAGCATTTATGTTGTTAGGAATAATGTTATTACCAACCACAGGAGTAAAAGCAGCTTTACAAGCAAATCCCAATACACATACTAAGAAGACAGATACACCGAAAAATTGGATAAGTAATTTTAGAAAAATGGAAACAACAGGAGGAACAATGGGACTAAGTGAATCATTAAATTCAGATTTAACATCAAAAGAAGCTAATAATATAGATGTTCACATGATGAGAAGTACAGAATATGGAGCAATAGCAATACTTTCTGCATCAGGATATGGAAATTCAAAAACATTACAAAATAGCTCAATAAAAACAACAACAGGAAATAAAACAGGAGTATATTTTACAGCAGGAGATAATTGGGAATATGTTGCAGGAGGATCAAATGGAAATATATTTGGAGGAGTAAATAAAAGATATTATGATGCTTATGCAGATAGTAATCAAGAATCTGCAAGAATAGGAGATGCATTAGGAACAGCTTCTACAACTAACCCAGGATGTACAAAATGGCATTCAGCGTCTAGCTCTGCTTGGGTGAGCCGGTGACTACATTTACTTCAAGCGTGGCGGCGGAGGATTGTTCTCATTCGACAACTACGGCGCTAGTGGCTATTGCTTGGGTCGTGGAGTTGCCGTGTGCGGTGCTGGACTTTAAAGTGGTTCTATGAAAAAATGCAATAAAACAAAAGGAGAAAAAGAATGAAAGAAAAAAGAGGAATAACCTTAATAGCACTAATAGTAACAATAATCATTCTTCTAATATTAGCAGGAATCACAATAACGGCAATAAGTCAAGGAGGACTATTTGGAAGAGCAAAAGAAGCAGCATTTAAAACAAGAATGGCGGAATATAAAGAAAAAACAAACATGTATGTATCATGGAAAGTAACAGAAACACTAAATCCGGATACAAGTGAAATAAATGGGGGAGAAATGCTAAAGAAAGCAATAGACGATAAAATAATAACAGATATAGAAGAGGAAGAAATAACAACTAATATAGAAGAAGTAATAGAAAACATAAAAAATAGTGACAAAAATTTAGTAGTAGTCTATAAAGGTGAAATGTATTACGTATCAAATAAAAGTAATGCAAATAACGAAAATCAAGTAAAATGGTGTAAAGATATAGGAATAAAAATCTTAGAGTATACAGAACCAAAAGGAATAGTAGTAAAAAATGGAAAATATGAATTGGTAAAAGGAGTATATCTA
>CAKOYL010000018.1 GCA_934130705.1 uncultured Clostridia bacterium | reverse complement strand
AATTGTGTTGTAACACACTACGACACTTTTTTACCCTTATGGGAAAAAGTGTCAGTGTGGTAGGGACACCCTACACCCGTTTTACCTAAATATGCTACTAGCAATTTAGGTAAAGTCATTACACATTAGCATATAAGCTGTTTAAAAATTCAGGCGAATAATCTCTACCAGAATATCTCATTGAATTTTTATTAGCCTTATTATTTTTATAAGTATAATTATTATTAGTATTGATTGCACGGAAATTTTCCGATTCGGTAATCGTAGAATCTCCGTTTATATAATCGTAATTTTTACGATTATGTGATATTTCTATATTTTGATGTTGTATTTTTGCAACATATATAAGCTTAGGTTTACTAAAACCTTGTTTCTTTTCATATATTAACTTAACATCTGATAATTGTTTAAATGCTTTAGTAACAGTTTTATCAGATAGATTTAATTTATCTTGTACTTCTTTTCTAGTAAATATCAAATACACATTTCCATTTTCATCATGCCAATTATTTTTTATAGATAAAGATAATCTATCTAATAAGAAACCATATAACAATTTACTATCAGAATTTAATGTATTTTTATATAAAGGATTTACGAACAATTCCTGTGGTATTTGATAATATTTATGGTTTAAAGTTTCATTAACTTTATAAAAATTAAAATCTTGCATATATTTTCCTTTCCTTCGCACGACAATCGATTTTGTGGCGAAAAATTAGAACAGGTAATAAACTATGCCTGTTCGTTTTGAATTTTAAATATGCAAAATTTGATTAAAAGCAAGATTTGATATTTTATGTAAAATGTAGTATAATATAATTACAAATTAATTAGGAGGTGCTGTTATGACAGTAACAAACAAAACATCGGTCGCACTTGAAATCTTAGGTGGAAGTCTTAAACCCAATGAATCGCGGGAATATACTGAAATGATGTTCAATACATTGGACATTCACTCTGAAATTGGAAGCTGTGTTATCACAACTGAATATGGACAGAGAAGTTTCAGAAACTACGGTAAATTGGTAGCAAAAGAAGGCAGAAAGAAGAATGAACATGGAAAGAAAAACATTATCGTTTCTTCTATCGACTAATTAGCCCTAAGAAATTGGACACTATGCCGAAAGGTATAGTGTCTATTTCATGTTATACTGCTTAAAATTTTTCTAACAAATTTCTAACAAAACTTAAACAAGTTATGTCAGATTTATATAAATTATAAAATGTATATGTTACAATAAAAATCAACAAAATAGTTTGAAATAATAAGGTTTTGAGTACAAAAATAACAGGATTAAAAAGTATTATTCATTACTAACCATTAAAATGATAGAATAACTTAAAATCCTGCGGTTGAATAAACCGTGCCGGTTCGATTCCGGCCATCTGCACCATAAGAACCTCAAGTAGTTCGTAAGATATACTTGAGGTTTTAATTTATAAAAAAGCAAGAACTACAATTGTAGAAAACTTGCTTTTTTGTATAGCTATTTTAACCATCTATGCTGTAATTAAGATTCAACAGCGATTCTTGCAAGTGCAATAGCATCTTCAAGAGTTTCGGCACCTCCGATGAATCCTGCTGGATGGCAGAAAGTTGCAGTTTTAACATCTGTTACTTCTTGAAGTTCAAGATCACGAAGCCCTTTCCATTCTGTTGGCACAGATTTTCTCTGTCCAAAGCCACCTAATTCATCAGGAACACACTGCCAGTTGAATCCACCCCTATTAGAAGGAAATACAACAAACTGGATATCGTCAGCTTTATCGCTTTCAGATGCGAAGAGAAATTCTTGCCAAGGAACAAACTGTTCAAGTACCATGATGTGTTCTTCAGCATAATCAATCGTTTTATCAACAATACTTTGAGCCTTTGCCTTAGATACGGCATGTTCAAAAACATTGTTGAAAACAATTTCAGCAAATTCAACAGCTTTAATGAATGCCTCATCAGCTGACATATTGCTATCCCAATTAGGATTAAAAACAGAAATTGTCTGTGAGAACGACATAACTTGAGCAGGATAATCTGTTTTAGGCATTTTACCGTTATCAATAGCATCCACGCCCTGGATAAGGTCTCTATCAATAAGAGTCCAAACAAAGTTAGGATTACAGGTATTGGCTACAAGTTTAGGGCCGAAGTCTTTCCAAATAAGACCAACTGCAGCGTAAGGAACACCGTTTTCTCGAGAGCCGTTACCACCTTTTTGGTGGTGATCATACTTACCAAATCCGATATCGTAAACGATTACATCATCAGAAATACCATTTTCAGGGACTTTGAAAGTACGGCAAACAGAGAGATTTCCGAAAACTTTCTTTAAGATTACAGTAGCAAGAACATCGTCAGCATGGAATAATCCAGCGTGAGTGATAAGTTTTGCATTTGATATGTTAGTAGTTGTGGTTAGCATATAATTTCCTCCTGCCATTGTGGCTAATCTAGCTGTTTTAAGTCATAATCGCTCTTTATTAGGTATATATCGTTTCAACCTTAGATAACAAAAAGACTTTTAACAACTTAAAAAAATTTCAAAGTACTATTTTATAAAATAGAACAGATATAAGTATACAACGATTCACATAAAAAGTCAAAAATTATACAGAAATGCGTTAACTATATTAATGTTATACATGATTAAATCTTGATTTTTACATAAAATGTACTATAATATATATATTCGCAGTTATGTGTAACAGTAACTAATTAATCTTCAAAACAACTGTAGGAGGAAAACAAATGGCAATTAGTTTTAAACGGGATGGAGAATAGGTAGAATTACATGAATTCAGAACAGAGGAAGTTATCTATTATCTGGAAACAAAAATGAATCAAAAAACAAAAAAGTTTTTGATTTCTGCAAAACCAAATTTTGGGAATTCAGTAATGGCAAACTTTGACGGTGTCAATTTCATTATTTGTACAGATGGAACACAAATTGAATTGGCATTTGAAAAGAAAGATGCTGAAAAAATGTCACCGATAGTTGAGCAAATTACGAAGTGGGAAAAATTTTCAGACACTGAAAAAAGATTCTATGTAAATGTTGATTCTGATAAGGACAATACTCGTTCAGTCATATTTGAAAATGGCTATTCAACATGTGGTGAATACAAGAGATTCTTTAGTAATAAAGAACTTGATTTTACAACATTTTAATTCCTAAAAAATTGAAAAAATCAAAAGCAAGGATTTATAACCTTGCTTTTGATTTTTATTTCAATAATTTTTTTGTATCTAATGAAATAATTTTATTATTTAGATAATTTAATAAATTAGAGTCAGTATTAAAATTAAATTTTAAGAAATAATTACAAAGCATTTGAGTTTTCTTTCCAAATTTCTTATTAATTTCATTTTTACCATATTTTCCATCACCTATAATAGGAAAACCTAAATAAGCAAGATGAGCTCTAATTTGATGAGTTTTACCGGTTTCAATTTGGACATCTAAGATAGAAGTATTATCCTTTCTCTTTTCCAAAACAGTAAAAGAAGTAATGATTTTAACATATCCTTTTTTAGGTGAATTAGAAATATATACCAGAGATTTTTTGTTATCTTTAAATAAATAAGCTACATTTCTTTTATAGTTAACACTTGGAATGCCATAAACCATTGCTAGATAATGTTTTTCTATTTCATGGTTTTTAAATTTATTTAAAAGAATATCTAAAGATAATTCATTTTTTGCGAATAAAACTAATCCAGTAGTATTTCTATCAATTCTATGACAAGGCATCGGCTTAAAATCAGAGTTGGTATATTTTTTGTGAACTAAATCTGTTAAAGAATTAGTTCCAGTTACTTCGAGATTAGACGGTTTATTTATAACTAAAATATTTTCGTCTTCATATACAATATCTAAATTAATAGAACATTTACTTTCTAAAAAATCATCAGTAATATAAACTATAACCTCATCACCAGTATAAACTAAGATATCTTTATTAATTCTTTTACCATTTATTTTGATATCTTTTTTTCTAAGTAAATTAGAAAAAATTCCAAATGTTAGACCGGGTATATTATCTAATAAAAATTTATTTAATTTTTTTTCATTATATTTATTATTTACAGTTAAATTTTTCATGAAAATATTATACAAGAAAAAATACAAAATAGCAAGAAAAAGGCCGCAGAAATTAATATATTCCACGGCCTCGAATTAATTAGAAGTCTTTTTCCAAAAGGAAGAAAGCTTTTTGAACGGGTTCTGATTCGAAAATTAATTCATACTCCAAATGAGATTGGATTAGAATGTTAGTTAAAATTAGCAGTTTTGCTAATTGTTTAATTTGTTTGATTGATAAATCTTCCACCACCTTATTATGCAAAATAAAATCGAAAATATCATTCCAAGTTTCAGGAAAATCAATTAGAAAATCATCTGTGTCAATTTCACCATTTTCATAGATGAAAATTGAAACTTTTTCAAGTTCGTTTATATTAGTTTTAACTTCGATTAGCTCTTCCTTAGAAGAAGCTAAAGAAGCCTTTAAGGCAACAAGCTCATTAGATGTTTCAATTAATTCTTGAGAAATTTCTTCAACATCTTTTTGGCGCTGCTTAATCAGTTCTCTTAATTTCAACATCAAATCTTTTTGTTTTGCTAACCTTTTATATAAAGATCTTCTTTTTGAAATTAAAGCTTCATGAGTAGTTTCTTTTGATATCACCTCAGCTCTAAGTTGTTCTTCTTTTGCTTTAAGCACTTTTAAATTTTCAGATTTCATGTTTAAAGAAGCAGGTGATTGGCTTGCTGTTAATACTTCAAGTTCTTCGTCATTGTTTGTTAATGGTTCAAAAGAATTTTGAACATTTTCAGAATTAATTAAAATCTCTTCGTTAGAGTTATGATTTGAAAATGTTTTTTTGGAATTCTTTTCCATACGATCAAACATTCTTTTACAAGCAGCCTCAGAAAAATTCTTTTTTAAAAATTTTTGGAAATCCTCTTTGCTACAATTATATTCCCGAATAAAATTATTAAGAGTATATCCATGTTTCAATTTTACTGAAAGTTTCTTACTTGTTAAATGTCTTAAAGTTAATTTGGAATTTTCCATATGATTAGTTCTCCTTTTGTTATTCAAAGTATTTTAATTCTTCATCAATTTTTTTTATGATATCATCTGCAATGATTAACATATCTGAAAAGCTTTTTTGTAATTCTTTTGGAGATATGTGTTCCTTTGTTTTTTGTACTGTTTTAGAAGATGAACTAACAGTGTGTTTTTTATGACTTTGATAAAGTAATTCATCTCTAGTCATATTATTATTTTTTGCGATTGACTCCAAATTATCATAAATGGACCAAATAGAAACTTTGAAAATTTTTGCTATTTCTGCAATTGATTTACCGGATAGACGGTATTCTAAAAAATGTTCTTTCATAAGCTTTACCCGCTCAGAAGTTTTTGATTGTGTCATAAGACCTCCTTTTTCTGACTATAGCCAGAATCTTTGGCTAATAAATAGTTACAAAATTATTATAGCATAAATAAGTAAAAAAATCAATTTTATGTTAATATAAAGATAAAGTTGTTGAAAAAAGTGGAAAAATGGTGTATAATAAAAATATAAAGCTCAGAGGAGGATAACAATATGGAAAAAATGTCTTTAGAACAAGCGGATCATTTCTTACGGCATATAAAGATACATGCTGAAGAAGTGAGAACAAGAACTTTCACAAAGGAAAAACAAGAATATTTAAATAAACTAAAGGAAGCGCAGAATATAGCTCTAGAGATAAGTCATGATATAATTTATATATTAAGACGTAGAGAATTTAAAGGCTATGAACAAGCAGATTTTAGTTTTAATGTTAATTTACCAGATGATTGGAAAAATCATGAGTTTAGAACTTTTGATTGTCAATCATTCAGAATTGGATGCAAATTGAAAAAATCCATTGACATGGGAATAGAGGAAAAAAATATAATTGTCAATGTTAGTGAATTAGAATTTCAGATGAAAGTTCTTGGCAATGCAATTCAAGACTCAGAGGTCCTGATAAAAATGTTAGAATAACTTTTTTATCAATACTTAAAATACCCTAAAACCAAAATGTAATATGTTTTGATTTTGGGGTATTTTTCAATATCTACTACTTGATTTTTACACAAAAATGAAGTATAATCAAAAACATAAAAAAAGAGAAAAGGCTATATAAAAATTATAACTAGTCATATAGAAAGGAAGAATAAAATGAAAGCAATAGAAATAAGAAATAAATATTTAAACTTTTTTAAAGAACATGGACACACAATAATACCATCAGCACCATTAATACCAGAAAACGACCCATCAGTATTATTCACAACAGCAGGAATGCAACCATTAGTACCATATCTATTAGGAGAAAAACACCCATCAGGAACAAGACTAACAGACTACCAAAAATGTGTAAGAACAAATGATATAGAAGAAGTTGGAGACAATAGACATTTAACATATTTTGAAATGCTAGGAAACTGGTCATTAGGAGATTACTTTAAAGAAGAATCAATTCAAATGAGCTTTGATTTCCTAACAAAAGAATTACAAATTCCAGTAGAAAAATTATCTGTAACAGTTTTTGCAGGAGATGAAGATTGTGCAAAAGACACAGTTGCAGCAGAATGTTGGAAAAAAGCAGGAATATTAGATGGTCACATTTATTATTATGGGAAAGATGACAACTGGTGGATAGCAGGAGAAGAAGGACCATGTGGACCAGATACAGAAATGTTCTACGATACAGGAAAACCGGCATGTGGACCAGATTGTCAACCAAGTTGTGATTGTGGTAAATATGTTGAAATATGGAATAATGTTTTTATGGAATATTTTAAAGACAAAGATGGAAATTATTCAAAATTATCACAAAGAAATGTTGATACTGGACTAGGGCTAGAAAGAATGACAATGCTATTACAAGGAAAAGAAACACCATTTGATACAGAATTATTTACACCAGTAATGGACAAACTATCAGAATTACAAAAAATAGATAATATAGAAAGCAGAAGAATAATCGCAGAACACTTACGTTCAAGCATGATGATAATATCTGATGGTGGTAGACCAAGTAATGTAGATAGAGGTTATATCTTAAGAAGATTAATACGTAGAATGGTTAGACATATGAATAAACTACAGATCAATCTAGATGAAATATCAACATTAATAGATATCAATGTAGAAAACCTAAAAGAAATGTACCCAGAACTAGAAAAGAATGCAGAAACAATAAAAAATGTAATAATTGAAGAAAAAGATAAATTTGTAAAAACACTAGCACATGGTGAAAAAGAATTTGAAAAAGAAATGAATAGAGCAAAACAATCTGGAAAAGATAAAATAGAAGGAAAAGTTGTATTTAAATTATATGATACATACGGATTCCCACCAGAAGTTACAAGTGAACTAGCAAAGGAAAGTGGAATGACTGTTGACATGAAAGAATTTGATGAATTATTCAAAGCTCACCAAGAAAAATCAAGACTAGGTTCAGAACAAAAATTTAAAGGAGGACTTGCTGAACAAAATGATACAACAATAGCATATCATACAGCAACACATCTTTTAAATGCAGCATTAAAAGTAGTATTAGGACCAGAAACGCATCAAAGAGGTTCAAACATAACAACAGAAAGAATGAGATTTGACTTCAACTGTGACCACAAATTAACAGATGAAGAAAAACAAAAAACAGAGGATTTAGTAAATGAATGGATTAAAGAAGCTCTTCCCGTAACAGTAGAAGAAATGCCAAAAGAGGAAGCTGTAAAATCAGGAGCTGAATGTATGTTTATAGAAAAATATCCAGACATAGTAACAGTATATTCAATAGGAAATGTATCAAAAGAACTATGTGGTGGACCTCATGTAAAAAACACAAGTGAAATTGGAAAATTCAAAATAAAAAAAGAAGAAGCAAGTTCTGCAGGAGTTAGAAGAATAAAAGCAGTTATTGAAAAATAAAAAGAAGAAGGGAAAATCCAACTATTTTCCCTTTTTGAAAGGAAGATAAAAAATGGAAGATTGTTTATTTTGCAAAATAATAAAAGGAGAAATTCCTTCAAAAAAAGTATATGAAGATGAAGACATACTAGCATTTAATGATATAAATCCAGCAGCACCAATTCATATATTAGTAATACCAAAAAAACATATAGAATCATTAGCACATATGAAAAAAGAAGATGAAGCTATAGTTGGAAAAATATATGGAGTTATAAATAAAATAGCAGAAGAAAAGGGATTTAAAGATAATGGGTATAGAGTAATTGTAAACTGTGGAAGAGATGCTGGACAGGAAGTAATGCATTTACATTTTCATGTTTTAGCAGGTGCAAAATTTGGAGATAAAATTGTATAAATTATATATATAAAAATACTTTAAATAATTGTAAAACAAAAGAAAATATGTTATAATAAATGCATAGAGTAAAAGTACGGAGGTAAAAGTTATGTTTGAAAGTAAATATAGTAAAGTATTAACAATAATATTGATTATAGTTATTGTAGCAATAGTTATATTACTTGGATTTTTAGGTTATGACTATTATCAAAAATATTTTACAACAAAACAAGCATCTGATTTTGTTGAAAATTATCAAAGTGATGTAACTACAGGAGATAATCAAGAAGGAAATAATACTCAAGAAGAAACAAATGCAACTTTAGATGGTTTAGATGAAACACCTACAAATGGAGGAAGCAGTTCAAGTACTGGTTCTAAAAAAACATTTAAAGGATATACAACGGTTGGAACAATGAAAATTCCAAAAATTAATTTAGAATATCCTATATTAGAAAAATTATCAACACAATCTTTAGCAACATCAATAGTAGCATTATATCCAAGTGGAGATAGCGTAAATCAACCAGGAAATACTGTAATAATAGGACATAATTATAGAAATGGATTATTTTTCTCAAATTTAAAGAAATTATCTATTGGAGATAAAGTTTATATAACAGATTACAGAGGAACAAGTATAACATACACAATATATAATAAATTTGAAGCTTCAGATTCGGATACATCATTCTATGATAGAGATACAGCAGGAAAAGCTGAAATAACATTGTCAACTTGTACAGATGCAAGTAATGATCAAAGAACAATTATCTTTGCAAAACAAGATTAGAAAATAAAGTAAAGGAATTTTTAAAAATTCCTTTATTTTTTGTTTCAAATTGTATATAATACAAAATGTATATAAAAATACAAAGGAGAGAATTCACGATGAACAAAGAACAAGCAAAAAAGAGAATACAAGAATTAAGAGAAAAGACAGAGTATTATGCCAAAAAATATTATGATGATGATGACCCTGACATATCAGATTTTGAATACGATATGTTAATGGTAGAATTAAGAAATTTAGAAAAAGAATACCCAGAATTTATATCAAAAGAATCTTTAACACAAAAAGTAGGTGGACATGTAAAAGAGGGGTTTGAAAAAGTAACACATGAAGTCCCTTTGCAAAGTTTACAAGATGTTTTTAGTTTAGAAGATATAGAAGATTTCTGCCATAAAATGGAAGAAAAGGCAGTTGAAAACGGAATTAAAGAAGTAAAATATGTAGTAGAAACAAAAATAGATGGATTATCATCAGCCTTAGAATATAAAAATGGAAAATTTGCAAGAGGTGCAACTAGAGGAAATGGATTAGTTGGCGAAGATGTAACGCAAAACTTGAAAACAGTAAAAACAATTCCTATGGAAATAAATGATAAAATAGATATAACAGTACGTGGAGAAGTATTTATATCAAAAAAAGATTTCGAAGAAATGAACCAAGAAAGAGAAGAAAATGAAGAAGAATTATTTACAAATGCACGTAATGCTGCGGCAGGTTCATTAAGACAATTGGATAGCAAAATAACAGCCCAAAGACCATTAGATATATATATATTTAATGTACAAAAAATAGATGGAAAAGAATTTAACTCACACTTTGAAGAACTTGAATATCTAGAAAAATTAGGATTTAATGTAAATCCAGTACGTATACCATGTAGCACTATACAAGAAGTAAAAGATGCAATTAATAAAATTGGAGAAATGAGAGAAAACTTGACCTTTGGAATAGATGGAGCAGTTGTAAAAATAGATAACCTAAAATTTAGAGAAATATTAGGAACAACAGTAAAAACTCCAAGATGGGCTGTTGCTTACAAATACCCACCAGAGCAAAAAGAAACAATATTAAAAGACATTGTATGTCAAGTGGGAAGAACAGGTGTAATAACACCTATGGCGATATTGGAACCAGTAAAAGTAGCAGGTTCAACTATATCAAAAACAACTTTACACAATGAGGATTTTATAAAAGAAAAAGGTTTAAAAATAGGAGACACAGTAGTAATTCAAAAAGCTGGAGATGTAATTCCTGAAATAGTAAAAGTTGTTGAAGAAAAAAGAACAGGAAATGAAAAAAACTTCGAAATGCCAAGAGTATGTCCTGTATGTGGAGCAGAGGCAGTAAGAGAAGAAGGAGAAGCTGCTGTGAGATGTACAGGAATTGAATGTCCAGCAAAATTATTTAGAAATCTAGTTCACTTTGTGTCAAGAGAAGCAATGAATATTGATGGACTAGGAGAAAATATCATACAACAATTATTAGACAAACAATTAATTCATAATATATCAGATATATATGAATTGGAATTTGAAGATATAGCATCTTTGAAAAAAAATGGAAAGAAATTTGCTCAAAATTTAATGGATAGTATAAATGCAAGTAAACAAAACGATTTATATAGATTAATAACAGCTTTAGGAATAAGACACGTTGGTGGAAAAGCTTCAAAAGTATTAGCTAGAAAATATAGAACAATGGACAATTTGGCAAATGCAACATTTGAAGAATTAAGTGAAATAAAAGATATTGGCGAAGTTATGGCAAATAGTATTAGAGAATTCTTTTTACAAGAACAAACAGAAGATTTGTTAAAAAAATTAAAACAAGCTGGTGTTAATATGAATTGTTTAGAAGAAGAAAGCACAGATAAAAGATTTGAAGGAAAAACTTTTGTATTGACAGGAAGTTTAGAAAAATATACAAGAAAAGAAGCGGAAGATATAATTGAAAGATTAGGAGGAAAAACTTCAGGCTCAGTATCTAAAAAAACAAACTATGTACTAGCAGGAGAAGAAGCAGGAAGTAAATTAACAAAAGCTCAAAGCTTAGGAATTCAAATAATATCAGAAGAAGAATTTAGTCAAATGATAAACTCAACCAGTGGGGACGTTGTTTAACTGGTTGAAAAAATAAGAAATTAATAAGAAATTAATAAGAAATTCAACCAGTTAAACAACGTCCCCACTGGTTGAGGAGAAGGAAGATAGGAGAATTTATATGGAAAGAGAAGAGAAAAACGAAGAATTAAAAAGAAGGTGTTTAACAGAAATACAACATAGAGATAGTATTCCGCAAGGAGTGGTAGATACTATAAGAAAAGATTTTAATGAAATTTTTAGAATATATGCTAGTAGTATTCCTGAAAGTGAATTAGAGAATGCAAAAACATATATTCAAGGAAAGTTTGATGAGTTAAAAGCTGAAATAAATAATATAGGTGACTTGAGAAAAAGTGATGAAATAGAACAAACTTATTTAGCTTTACAAAATTTACAAAGTGAAGTTGATAATGAGATAAAAAAAGAAGAAAGTAATAAAGATGAAATGGTGATATCAGAAATTGATTTGAATAATAATCAAAGAACAAGTCAGTTAATTAATTTAACAGAAAATTCTTTAAAAAATGTACAAAATTATCAAAATAGATTATTAGATTTTAGAGGATATAGTAATGAAAGAATTGAACAAATAAACGAAAAAGTAAATGAATATATTTATGGAATTAAAACTAGAAAAGCTGAAGACATATTGAATTTGTTAAAAAACGATGAAGAAAATTTGAAAAACGAAATTAATGGATTATACGAAGAGTATATTAGAAAATTTGAAGAAAAAGGTGAAAATAAAGATATTGATTCAATTCAAGAAGAAAAGCATTTATCAGACAAAGAAGTTTTTAGACAAGATTTAGACTCAGGTAAAAGTTTAGAAGAACAAAAAGAATATGTAGAAAATGTATTAAAAGAACAAGCAGAACAAAAAGAGGAACAAAATGAGAATCAAATACAAGAATTACCAGGAGATTTATTAATATAAAAGGAGTAATCATGGAAGAAAAATATACATTTGAAATGATGTGGGAAGATTTAAATAATGGTTATCAAATATTTTACACATATGTGAGAAATAGATATTTATTATTTAAAACAGCCCCAAATTGTTATACACAAAAATTATTATCTGACCATCCAAAAAATCCACAACCTAAAATGTCAATGTTAACATTAAAAAGGGTTAGAGAAATGTTTCCTAATATGGAAGATATTGAATATAAAATTATAAATGATTAATAAAAATTAAAGAGGTATTAATATGGTTATAATAATAGATGGAAAAGAATTAGCAAAAAAAATAAGAGCAAATTTAAAAATAGAATGTGATGAGTTAAAAAATAAAAAAATCAATCCAAAACTAGCTGTGATAATGCTTGGAGATGACCCTGCATCAAAAGTATATGTTAGAAATAAAAGCAAAGCTTGTGAAGATGTAGGAATAGAATATAAAGAATATTTATTAAATACAAATACAACACAAAAAGAATTAATAAAACTAATAGAAGAATTAAATCAAGATAAAACAATAAATGGAATATTACTACAAAGTCCAATACCTGCAAATTTAGATATAAATGAGGCATTTAGAACAATATCACCTCAAAAAGATGTAGATGGTTTTAATCCAGTAAATGTTGGAAAACTTGTATTAAATCAAGATACTTTTGTATCATGTACACCATATGGAATAATGAAAATGTTTGAAGAATATAATATTGACTTGAATGGAAAAAATGTGGTAATATTAGGAAGAAGCAACATTGTAGGAAAACCATTAATGAATTGTTGTTTAAATAAAAATGCAACAGTAACAATTTGTCATTCCAAAACACAGAACTTGGCGGAAAAGGCAAGGGAAGCGGACATATTAATATCAGCAATAGGAAAAGCACAATTTGTAACAGCTGATATGGTAAAGGAAAATGCAGTTATAATAGATGTTGGAATAAACAGATTAGAAAATGGTAAAATCACAGGAGATGTGGATTTTGAAAATGTAAAAGAAAAGGCAAGTTATATAACACCGGTCCCTGGGGGAGTTGGACCGATGACAATAGCAATGCTTATGAATAATGTGATAAAAGCAGCTAAAAGACAAAATGGAATGATAGACTGAGACTAGAAAATAAAAAAATATTAATGTGGGACACAGTATATTGTGTCCTTTTTTGGTACTTAAAATTTAGGAGGAAATAATTATGGGAGATTTAGAAAATAAAAAATATTGGATATGGCTAAGTTTAATTAAAAATTTAGGGAGCAAAAGAAAATTAAAATTATTGGAATTATATAAAACTCCAGAAAAAATTTATAAATTGACAAAAGAAGAGTTAATGAATATAAATGGAATAGGAGAAATAATTGCAAATGATATAATAATTTCTAAAAATGAAAAAATATTAAATTATCATATAAAATATATGGAAGAAAATAATATAAAAATTATCAACATATGTGAAAAAAATTATCCACAACTTTTAAAAGAAATTTATGATCCACCAGTTAGTTTATATGTTAAAGGAAATATTGAAATATTGAACTCTAAAAATATTGGAATTGTTGGATGCAGAGAATGTACGGAATATGGCAAGAAAGCTGCAAAATATTTTGCTTATAATCTTGCAAAACAAAATATTAATATTGTAAGTGGATTAGCAAGAGGAGTTGATAGTTATGCACATTTGGGAAGTTTATCCACAGGAAGAACTGTTGCGGTTTTAGGAAATGGCTTGGATATGATTTATCCAAAAGAAAATATAGAACTAGCAAATGCAATTATAAGAAGAGGTGGGGCTATTATTTCTGAATATCCATGTGGAACTAATCCTGATAAAATGAATTTTCCGGCTAGAAATAGAATTATTAGTGGAATGAGCAAGGGAATTATTGTAATTGAAGCTAAAGAAAAAAGTGGAACATTAATAACTGTTGATTTTGCATTAGAACAAGGGAGAGAAGTTTTCGTGGTTCCAGGAAATATCAATTCTATTAATTCGGTTGGTACAAATGATTTGATTAAACAGGGAGCTAAGTTAGTAACGACATATAGTGATATAATTGTATAGATAAAGATTTAGAAAATAAAAAGAAGTAGTTGAAAAACTACTTCTAATAAATGGTGGCTCGAAGTGGAATCGAACCACTGACACGGGGATTTTCAGTCCCCTGCTCTACCAACTGAGCTATCGAGCCA
>CAKOYL010000017.1 GCA_934130705.1 uncultured Clostridia bacterium | reverse complement strand
GTATATGACAATGTAGCATATGCTATGTACATAGTAAGAGCAACACCAAGACATATTAGAAGACAAGTACCAATGGTATTATCATTAGTAGGTTTAAGTGGAAAAGCAAAAATGTATCCAAATGAACTATCAGGTGGAGAACAACAAAGAGTTGCATTAGCAAGAGCTTTAGTAAATAATCCATCAATGTTAATAGCAGACGAACCTACTGGGAATTTAGATCCAGAAACAGCATGGGATATAATGAATTTATTAAATGAAATTAATATGAGAGGAACAACAGTAGTTGTTGCAACACACGCCAAAGATATAGTAGATAAAATGAAAAAAAGAGTAATACACATAGAAAAAGGCGAAATAGTAAGAGATGATAAAAAAGGTGGGTATGATTGTGAAATATAATATATTTGGTTATTTAATAGGCGAAGGATTTGGAAATGTCTTTAAAAACAAGAAATCAACAGGTGCATCATTAATAATTATGTGTGCAACAATGATTATATTTGGAATATTCTTAGTATTAGGCGAAAATATTAATCATTTTGTAGATGAAGTAAAATCAGAACAAGGATTTCAAGTTTTTTTAAAAACGGATGCAACAGAAGACGAAATAAAAGAAGTTGGAGAAAAAATAAGAGAACTAGATGGAGTAAGTACAATAGAAAGAAAAACAAAACAAGATGCTCTTAATACAATGAAAGAAAGATTAAAAGACAAAGAAGGAGTATTAGATGGTTTTGACTATCAAGTTTTTTCTGAATCATATCTAGTAACATTAACAGATTTAAATAAAAGCAAAGATGTACAAAATGAAATATTACAATTTGATAATATAAAGAAAATAACAAGTAGTGATGAAACAGTAACAATGTTAATAAATTTAGCAAATGGAATTAGAATTGTAACAGGTGTAATATTGTTGTTACTTATTGTAATATCAATATTTATTATATCAAATACAATAAAATTAACAGTACATGCAAGAAGAAAAGAAATATCAATAATGAAATATGTTGGAGCAACAAATAATTTTATAAGATGGCCATTTATAGTGGAAGGTATGATAATTGGAGTAATAGCAAGTTTAATATCAATAATTCTTGTTGGTGGAGCATATAGTATTTTAGCGGAACAAGCAGTAAATGCACAGTTTATGCAAACAATGAATATGAGTCTAGTAAGCTTTAAAGATATGATTTCATCTATTATATTTGTATATATGTTATTAGGAATAGGAATAGGAGCTTTAGGAAGTGTTATTTCTATGAGAAAATATTTAAAAGTATAAAGGAGAAAACATGCGTAAAATTTTATGTGGTGTTTTGATCTTACTTATATGTTTAACAACTACACTTGTATATGCAGTGGAAAATACAGTTGAAAATATAGCTGAAAATGAAAATACAGAAAACAATACAACAAATACATTAACAGCAACAGATTTACAATCACAAAGAGAATTGTTACAAAAACAATTAGATGAAGCAAAAACAGATTTAACAGATATAGAAACAGACATGTCTGATAATTTACAACAAATACAAAAACTTGATGAAAAAATTTCAAAATCTGAAAGTGAGTTGGAAGAACAAGAAAGCAAGATTTCAGAATTAAAAGAATCTATAAACGAAGTAGAAACACAATTAAATACAGTAACACAAAAATATGAAACACAAAAAGATGTATTTGAACAAAGAATAGTGGCACAATACGAAGCAGGAGAAACCCAATATTTGGATTTATTACTAAAATCAAGTAGTATTTCAGATTTTTTATCAAGCTATTATGTAATATCACAAATGGCAGAATATGATGAAGATTTGTTACAAGATATTGGAAATAAAAAGAAAGAAATAGATACTTCAAAACAAAAATTAGAAAACGAAAAAAATGAATTAGCAACAATTATAGAAAATCAAACAAGAACAACAAGAACATTACAAAATACAAAAAAAATCAGAGAAAGCTTTGTAGAAAGATTATCTGACCAAGAACAAGAAACACAAAAACAAATTGATGAATACAATACACAATTTGAAGAAATAAATAAACAAATAATAGCACTAGCAGCAGATGGAATAGATACAACATATATTGGAGGAACATTGGCATGGCCAGTTCCAGGATATACAAGAATAACATCAGAATATGCAATGAGAGTTCACCCAATTACAGGAGTTTATAAACTACATACAGGAGTAGACATTTCAGCACCGATTGGAGCAAACTTCGTAGCAGCAAATGATGGTATAGTTACAAAAGCAAGTTATAATGGAGCATATGGAAATATGGTAATTATAGACCATGGTGGAGGAATTTCAACACTATATGCGCATGGTTCAGAAATATTGGTAGAAGTTGGCCAAACAGTAAAAAGAGGAGATGCTATACTAAAGGTAGGATCTACTGGATACTCAACAGGTCCACATGCACATTTTGAAGTAAGAATAAATGGTGTTACAACAAACCCAATGCCATATATAACAAATGGATTAGTTCCAGGAGAAGAAAGCAAGAATAATACACAAACAAATACAGTAGAAAATACTACAAATTAAAATAGGAGGAACATATGAAAAATATATGTCAAAAATTAATAGTAGTTTCAATATTAATAATATTTTTAACAAGTTTTAATATTTCTTTAGCAGTAACTCAATCAGATATAAGTGAACAACAAAGTCAACAACAAGAAAATAACAACAAAATAAAAGAAACAGAACAAAAAAAAGAAGAAGTACAAGAAATAAAAGATGAAACATTAAAAGAAGTAGAAACATTAAATAGTCAAATAACAGAATATCAAGGACAAATTTCATCATTAGATACGCAGATTGATGATGCAAATGCAAAAATAAAAGAAGAGGAAAGTAAGTTAGAAAAAGCTGAAAACGATTATCAAGAACAACAAAAAACATTAGAACAGAGAATCGTAGCTGTATACGAAACAGGAGAAACATCTTATTTAGATGTACTACTTAGTTCACAAAGTATAACTGATTTCATATCTAATTACTATCTAGTTTCAGAAGTTACACAATATGATTCAGAAATGTTACAAAGAATACAAAAACAAAAAGAAGAAATAGAAAATGCAAAAAAAGAATTAGAAAATAGTAAGCAAGAATTAACAACAGCAAAGGCAAGTAAAGAAAGTGTAGCAACACAATTGAAAGATGCTAAAGCAGAAAAAGATGCTAAAGTTTCAAAATTATCAGCGGAAGAGCAAGAATTACAAAATCAAATAGCAGAATTACAAAAAGACAATGTTGCAATAGATCAAAAAATACAATCTATGAAAGCACAAATAGAAGCAGCAAGAAAAGCAGCAGAAGAGGCTAAGAAAAAGCATAATAATTCATCTTCAAATAATTCTAGTTCAAATAGTGGAACTAGCTCAGCAGGATTTATAAAACCTGTTAATAGTTACATAACAACAGGAATGTATTATTCATCAGGAAGTTACCATGGTGCTGTTGATTTCGGAGCATCAGGAGTAAATGGAATGCCAGTCTATGCAGTAGCAGATGGAATTGTTGTAACAACAGCAGCATTAACAACAAGTTACGGAAATTACATAATTTTGTATCATCCATCAAGTAATCTATATACACTATATGCACATGGACAAGCTGGTTCAATTAGCGTATCACAAGGACAAACTGTAAAACAAGGACAACAGATAATGAGAGTTGGAACTACAGGAAATTCAACAGGACCACATTTACACTTTGAAGTAAGAACAAGTCCAGGATATTATAGCAATAGAGTTAATCCAGCAGCTTATCTGCCATAATTAAT
The DNA here is from genome assembly GCA_934130705.1 of uncultured Clostridia bacterium. The sequence continues at coordinate 11,915 of CAKOYL010000017.1, read as the reverse complement.
AAGAAATAAGTAATAAAAATTATATAAAATAATATTCTAAAATAGAGCGGAATAATGTTCCGCTCAAAATTTATGAAAGGTGTGGTAAAAAATGGAAAAAAACAGAAAAAATGGAATTTATAAAATGATAATGATTATAGCATTAACAATATTTATAACATTCTTGATAACATCAATATCATTATATACATATTTTGTAAATAATCCTATAACAGTATCAACAAAGAGTACATCAAATAGTAAAGATATAGCTTCAACATTATCAAAATATAGAGAAATAATAGACAAATATTATTTAGGAGATATTGATGAAGATAAACTAAAAGAAGGAGCAATAAAAGGATACATAGAAGGATTGGGAGATCCATATACTGAATATATTTCTGCTGACGAAATGGAAGATTATCTAAGTGACACAATGGGAAATTTTGTCGGAATAGGAATTTATATGGTAAAAAATACAGAAAAAGATAAAATACAAGTATTAGCACCTATAAAAGAAAGTCCGGCAGAAAAAGCTGGTATACAAGCAGGAGACCTTATTTTAACTGTTGATGGGGTAAGTTATAGTGCAGATGATATGACAACAGCATCTAACAAAATAAAAGGTGAAGAAGGTACAACAGTAAAAATAGAAATTTTAAGAGGAACAGAAACAAAAGAATATGAATTAAAAAGAGAAAAAGTAAAAGTAAACCAAGTAGAAGGAAAAGTGCTTTCAAATAATATAGGATATATAAATTTTACATCATTTGACGAAACAACAGCAGAAGACTTCAAAAACAAATTTGAAGAACTAAACAAACAAGGAATTAAATCATTAATAATAGATTTGAGAAATAATGGTGGCGGAATAGTAGATCAAGCACTAGAAATAGCGGATTATGTTGCAGACAAAGATTCTGTATTATTATATGAAGTAGACAAAAATAACAAAGAAACAGTAAAAAAGGCAAAAACAGATCAAATAATAAATATGCCAATAATAATATTAACAAACGAAAACACAGCAAGTGCATCAGAAATATTAGCAGGAGCATTAAAAGATTTAGGAAAAGCAAAAACAGTAGGAACAACAACATATGGAAAAGGTGTAATACAACAAATCTTAAAACTTAGTGATGGCAGTGGTCTAAAAGTTACAATAGAAGAATATCAAACACCAAATAGAAATAAAATTCATAAAGTCGGAATAGCGCCAGATGAAGAAGTAAAATTACCAGATAGTGTAACAAGTGTATTAAATATAAAAGAAGAAGAAGATACACAACTACAAAAAGCAATAGAAATGCTAAAATAAAAGGAGTAAAAGGAAATGAATTTAGCAAATAAATTAACAATTTTTAGAATGATATTAGTACCATTAATGGTAATAGTTCCATTTTTAGGAATAAATAATGAAATATTAGGAATACCATTAAGCTATATAATAATAGATATTATATTTATAATTGCATCTATAACAGACAAATTAGACGGATATATAGCAAGAAGCAGAAATCAAGTAACAACATTTGGAAAATTTCTAGATCCAATAGCAGACAAAATATTAGTATTAGCAGCAATGCTAATGCTAGTAGAATTTGACAAATTACCAGCATGGATTCCAGTAATAGTATTAGCAAGAGAGTTTATTGTATCAGGTTATAGATTAATTGCTGTTGAAAAAGGTGGAAAAGTAGTTGCAGCATCAGTTTGGGGAAAATTAAAAACAGTAACACAAATGATTGCAATAATATTAGCATTTGTTGATGTAAACACATTTGGAAAATGTTTTTCAGGTGAATTAACAGGATTTTCATTTATCCTAAATTTAATAGTAACAATAATGATGATAATACAAACAATAGCAACAATATTCTCAGGATATGAATACTTAAAAGAAGGAAAAGATTTGTTAAAAGACTAAAAATCACTTGACAAAAAAATAAATCTGCCGTAATATATAATACAAGTCTAAAAAATGGAGGGAAAGAACATGGAAGAAAAAGACGTAATCCTTACACAAGAAGGATATGATAATCTAGACAAAGAATTAAATTATTTAAAAACAGAAAAAAGAACTGAAATAGCAGAAAGAATAAAAGTAGCTTTAGGATTTGGCGATTTATCAGAAAACTCTGAATATGATGAAGCTAAAAATGCACAAGCTGAAAATGAAGGAAAAATTGCAGAATTAGAAAACAAATTAAGACATGCAAAAATAATCGATGAAAAAGAAATTGATACAGACACTGTACAAGTAGGAAATACAGTAAAAGTATTAGATATGGAATTTAACGAAGAAATAGAATATACTATAGTTGGTTCAACAGAAGTAAATTTAGCAGAAAATAAAATTTCAAATGAATCACCTCTAGGTTCAGCATTATTAGGAGCAAAAAAGAATCATGTAGTTGATGTAAATGCACCAGCAGGAATAATGAAATATAAAATATTAGATATAACAAAGTAAAAGATTTTGAGACTAAAAACAAGTCTCAAAATCTTTTTTTATAATAATATTGCACTATCTAAAGCTAATTTAATCATATTATTCAATCCATTTTGTCTTTCATCCGTTGTAGCAACTTCACTAATAAATTTAGAATCTACTACACTCATTAAGCATGAAGCTTTTTTATTTAAAAGTTTTGCATTATAAAATAAAGCAAAAGCTTCCATTTCAGCGGAAATAGGATTAAATCCATCAGGAACTCTTGATAAGAACTTATTAACATCAGTCATATAAATATCAAAACAATCTGTACAAACAGTATTTCCTTTAAATAAGTTTAAATTATCTTTTTTTGCAACATCTTCAATAACAGAATTTAATTCAGAATTAGAATTAATAATATGACAATTATCATTATTTAAAGTTAAAGCATAATTACTTTCTGAAAATACATTTTCACTAAGAATAATATCAAATAGTTTTAAATTAGGTAAGTAAGCTCCGCAAGAGCCAATTCTAATAATATTTTCTACATCATAAAACTTAAATAATTCATAACTATAAATTCCCATACTAGGCATTCCCATACCTGAAGCCATTACAGAAATCTCTTTTTCTTTATATTTACCAGTATAGGCATACATACCTCTAACATCATTAACAAGCTTGTAATCATCAAAAAAATTCTCAACAATATATTTTGCTCTTAAAGGATCACCAGGCATTATTACTGTTTTTGCGATATCTCCTTTTTGAGCTGAATTATGTGGTGTTGACATATAAAAACCTCCTTAAAATTTAATATTTTTCAGATTAAAGTATACTTCAACAAAGATAAAAATACAAGACAAAAATTAAAAAAGTTATTTACATTCTATAAAAAATACTATTGCAAAAAACAATAAGTTGTGATATAAAATAAAATGAAAAATATAATAGCTAAACACAAATGAACAGAGGTGAAATAATGATACAGGCCTATGCAAAATCTGACCAAGGAAAAGTCAGAGAAATGAATCAAGACTATTACTATATATCAAATTCATTAGATGAAATCCAATTATACATATTAGCTGATGGTATGGGCGGATACAATGGTGGAGAGATAGCTAGTAAATTAGCAGTAGAAACAGCAAAAAATTATATAAAAAATAATTTTAAAGATATAGAAAAAGATAGAGATAGTATAATACAATTAATTGGAAGTAGTATGGAATATGCCAATATGGTAGTATATGAAAAATCAAAAGAAAAGCCTGAATTACAAGGAATGGGTACTACACTTGAAATATGTTTAATATATAATAATAAAGTGTATATTGGACATATAGGAGATAGTAGAATATATAGAATTAGAAAAGATTTTATTAGAAAATTAACACAAGACCATAGTTATGTACAAAAATTAGTTAAAGAGGGAACAATAACAAAAGAAGAAGCAGCACATCATCCACAAAAAAATATGCTTATGAAAGCATTAGGATGTAATGCGTTTGTTGAACCAGATGTAATGGTAAAAGGATTTTTAAAAGATGATATATTAATTATGTGCTCAGATGGATTAACTAATATGATAGATCAAGAAACAATATATCAAATGGCAAGTAAAAAGAATATAGAACAAGCATCAAAAGACTTAGTACAACGTGCAAATGACAATGGAGGATATGACAATATAACAGTTGTTATAATAAAAAATATATAGCAGTCCACATATAAAACTGAGAGGGAGAGGTTAAATATGAATTTAGAAGGAAAAGTATTAGGAGACAGATACGAAATCATCAATAAAATTGGAAATGGGGGAATGGCAACAGTATATAGAGCAACAGATTTAGTTTTAAAGAGATATGTAGCTGTAAAAATACTTAGGGATGAATTTACAACAGATGAAGAATTTATCAGACGATTTGAAACAGAAGCACAATCAGCAGCAAGATTAACACACCCTAATATAGTTTCAATATATGATGTTGGAGTAGACAACGGAGTATATTATATAGTAATGGAATTAATACAAGGAAAAACATTAAAAGAAATAATAGTAGAAGAAAGAGGACCATTACCATGGAAATGGTCAGTAAATGTTGCAATACAAATAGCTTCAGCATTAGAAATGGCACATAAAAATAATATCATACATAGAGATATAAAACCACATAATATAATAATAACAGAAGATGGAATAGCAAAAGTAACAGATTTTGGAATAGCAAAAGCAGTTTCAAATTCAACAATAACAGCTTTTGGAACAACAATAGGTTCAGTACATTACTTTTCACCTGAACATGCAAGAGGTGGATACACAGATGCTAAATCAGACCTATATTCTCTTGGAGTGGTAATGTATGAAATGGTAACAGGAAAAGTACCATTTGATGCTGACACACCAGTATCAGTAGCCTTAAAACATATGCAAGAAGATCCAATACCTCCAATAGAGGAAAATCCTAATTTACCAGAAGCTATAGACAAAATAATAATGAAAGCATTAAAAAAAGATCCAATGCTTAGATATCAAACAGCAACTGAAATGTTACAAGATTTAAGAATGGCATTAAAAAATCCATCAGGAGATTTTGTAGAAGAAGTAAATTATGATGCAACAGCAAAAACACAAAGAATTTCAACAAGAGATTATGAAAATGCAAATAAAAATACAAAAAAAGATAGTAAATTTAAAGAATTTATAAAAGAACATAAAGCATTAAGCATATTCTTAGGTATAATTATTTTATTCTGTGTAGCATTCGGTGGAACAACATTATTCTTAAATATAACAAATCCTAAAGAAGTAGAATTACCAAATGTTGTTGGATTAACTCAAGAAGAAGCAAAGAAAACAGTAGAAGCTCAAAAATTAAAATTTGAAGTTTCTTCAGAAGAATATAACACAGAAGTAGAAGAAGGGCATGTAATAAGCCAAGATCCTACATATATGGAAAAATACAACAATGTAAAAGAAGGAAGTACAGTTAAAGTAGTAATAAGTAAAGGAACAGAAAAAACAAAAGTACCTAAAGTTGCAGGAATGAAAGAAGATGAAGCAATACAAGCATTAGAAGATGCAAAATTAAAAGCAGAAGTAGTAGAAGAAACAAGCAAAAAAGTAGAAGAAGGTTATGTAATAAGTCAAGAAACAGAAGCTAATTCTGAAGCTAATGCTGGAGATACAGTAAAAATACATGTAAGCACTGGAACAGGAATAAAACAAGTTACAATGATTGATGTAACAGGAAAAAAAGAAGCAGATGCAAAATCAGCTTTAGAAGCATTAAATTTAGTTGTAAATATTGGATATAGTGAAGATTCATCTAAAGATAATGGAGTAGTATTAAAACAAAGTATAGAGGTTGGAAATGTTGTAGATGAAGGAACAACAGTAACAATAACAGTAAATAAATTAGCAGAAACAAAATCAATACCAATAAAAGTAAATGTTAAATCACTATTAGATGGAAATATTTATGAAGAAACATCTTCAGCAACAAATAGCACAAATAATACAGCAAATGATAAAAAAGTAAAAAATGTTAAATTAGAAGTAAAAGTTGGAGATGATACAATATATTCAAAGACAGTAAGTGCTTCAGAAACAGCAATAGCAGTAGGAAATGCTAAGGGAACAGGAACAACAACTGTAAAAGTTTATATAGATGGTGTATTGAAAAATGATGGAGGATATACATTAGTTTATAGTAATGTTAATTCATATACAGCTGAATAAAGAAGAATGGAAAATTTCCATTCTTTTCCATTTTGGTTGACAAAATCTACATAAAGGAGTATAATTATTTTATCAAAAAAATTGGAGGTATTAGATATGGAAAAAGATGATATCTTTTTTACATTAGAAGAACGGAGAACGTATTTCAAAAGAATAAGGTTGAAAGAGTTTGAGATTCAATCCAGTGTTTCATTAACACAAATGGAGATAAAAGAAATATGCAAAGCTGCATATAAAAGTATTAAACAATCAGACCATAATGCTGATAGTGTGGCAAAAACCATAGTCAAAGCTTTACCAGAAAAATTGAAAAGAGCTAAAGTGACAAGTAAAGATGGAAAAAAATGGCTGATAGCCGTTGAATAAAAAAAGAAAATTATGGAATGATTAAGTAATAAGAAATGGGAATTTGTAAAAAATACAAATTCCTTATTTCTTTTTTAAAAGTATTTGTAAATATTAAATATATATGATAAAATAACAATATAAATGGAGGAAAAATGAAAGGATTAATAGTAGAGAATATATCAAACCTATATAAAATAAAAGTAGGAAACCTATTATATGATGCAACACCAAGAGGAAAACTAAAAAAAGATGAAATATCACCAGTTGTTGGAGATAAAGTAGAAATAAATATATTAAATAAAGAAGAAAACAAAGCGGTAATAGAAGAAATATTACCAAGAATAAATTATATAAAAAGACCTAAAATGAGTAACATAACGCAAATAATATTAGTAATATCATGTAAAAATCCAAAACCGGATTTGTTATTATTAGATAAACAATTAGCATTTGCAGAATATCTTGGAATAAAGCCAATTATAGTTTTAAATAAAGCAGATTTAGATAAAAAACAAGAATTTAAACCTATAAAAGAACTATATACAAAAATAGGATACACAGTAATCGAAACAGAAGCAAAAAATTTAAAGGGAATAAATAAACTTGAAAAAATATTAAAAGACAATGTAAACGCATTTTCAGGAAACTCAGGAGTAGGAAAGTCTACATTAATAAATGCGATATTTAAAACAGAACAAACACAAGAAGGAGAAATAAGTCAAAGAAATAAAAGAGGTAAAAACACAACAACATCAATAAAATTATATGAAATAGATGAAAATACATACATAGCAGATACACCAGGATTTTCAACATTTGACATATCAGAAATTCAATATAATGAATTAGACCAATATTTTAAAGAATTTAAACCAGAAATAGAAAAATGTGAGTTTGTAGGATGCACACATATAAAGGAACAAAACTGTGGAATAAAAAATGCTATAAATGAAGGAAAAATAGATGAAACAAGATATGATAGATTTTGTAAAATATATAAAGAATTGAAAGAAAAAGATAAATATAAGTATAATTAAAAGGAGGAAAAGAAATGGTAGAGGTTTCAACATCAATACTTAATGTAAAAAAGGGAGAAGAATCAAAAACATTTTTTGCATTAGAAAAAGCAAAAACAGATTATTTCCATATAGATGTTATGGATGGTAAATTTGTAGAAAAAAACACATATGATAAAATGTTTAAATATGCGTCATATATTAAAAGAATTTCAAATTTACCATTAGACATACATTTAATGGTTGAAAATGTAGAAGAAGCAACAGAAGACTATTTGGCATTGGAACCAAATAGTATAACATTTCATTATGAAGCTTGTAAAAATAAAGAGGAAGTTTGGAAATATATAAATAAAATAAAACAAAATAATTGTAAAGTGGGATTAAGTATAAAACCTGAAACTAATGTAGAGGAAATATATGAATTTTTACCATATATACACACTTGCTTGATTATGACAGTTGAACCAGGAAAAGGTGGACAAACATTATTAGGTGATATGGTAGATAAAATAAAAACACTAAAATCATATGTAGATAAAAATGACATAGAAATTGATATAGAAGCAGATGGAGGGATAAACCTTAAAACTGCAGAAAGTGTTGCAAAAGCTGGTGCTAATATTTTAGTATCAGGAACTGCCATTTTAATAGCTAAAGATTATAAAGTAATTATAGATGAACTAAAAAATTCAGACCAATAAAGTCTGAATTTTTTAATTTTATTTAGATTCTTTTACAGTTTCTTTATTACTATTTTTTCCATCTTTTTTAGGAAGAATAGATAAAACTAAGATTCCTAATCCTAATAGAACTGTAATAAATGATATAACTCCACCAACATAAGGAAGTTGAGTTAATACCCAAACTATAATTCCATAAACAATTAACATTCCAAATATGCCAGTGTTTTTATCAATTTTTAATTTGCTGCAAAGATATTTATTAGCAGTAATTGTAAATAATGATTTAGAAATTACTAATGCTAAAATATATAATGCTATTAATAACAAGGCAATTCCACTAGTTAAGTTTAGAAGTATAAGGATTAAACTAATAACTGGAATAGCAATTAATGTAAGTAATCCATAACCTACAACTTTTAAAGTATTTTTTCCAACATATGTATTAGTTGAATCTAAGAATTTTGGAGTAATCCATAAGCAAAGAAGCCAAATTATAAGAACAAAAGATAGAAAAGCTCCTAAATCAAATAGATAATTTGCTATAATTTTTGATGTAGATAATTCGTTAGAATTAATTTTTATTTGTGTGAATTTTACATCGCCAGAAACACATCCTTCAGGAATAGTAGATTCTGATTTTGATGAATATTCTAGATTTCCATATATCATACCCTTTTTGTTAGAGTTTTCATCAGAATTAAATACTATATTTTCACAACTTACAAAAGCATTTCTTCCAACAACTCCATTAATATTAATATTTTTTGATACTGATTTTAAATCTCTATAAACATATCCACCAGAAATAGATAAGTTTTCAGCACAAGTATAAGCATCATATACTACACCTTTAATATCGATAGATTGTGCACAAGCAAAAAGATTATTGAAAATATAACCTTCACTGTCAACAACCACTTCTTTTGCTAAAATAAAAGCGTCTCCGCCAATTTGAGAATTAATTGTAACTTTGTTGGCCATTACAAAAAGATTTCCATCTACTATGTAATCAATAGTAATATCATCTCCAACAAGATAAACATCGCTTTTCTTGTAATTCTCTTCTTGATTTTGTTGATCAGTAACTTCATTTTCAACAGCTTGTGTTACATTGTCTGCACTTATCAAATCAATATCGTTGTCATCTGCAAAAACAAAAGATGTAGATGAAATAAATAAAACTAAGATAAGTAAAAAAGTAATAATTTTTGATTTGTTTTTAAACATAATCGTCCTCCTTTTAATTTATTAATATGCTAAAATCATATATCTTTAGAAGAATTTTGTCAATTAAAATCAGATAAAAAAATAACAAATTAAAATGTTTCAAAAACATATACTTTTTAGAATAAAAATTTGAAAAAAACTTGTAAAATAAACCTAAATGTGCTAATATAATAATATATAAAAACTTCAAAATCCAATTAAAAAGCAAAGTATATATATTAAACAAAAACAGAGAAAATATCCTAGGCTGAAAGATATTTACAAAATATATAGAAAATTCACTTTTTAGGACTTCTTTTGAACTGTAAAAAATAAAAACAAAGTAGAAAGAAGCGGTTGCACCGTTAAAACTATAACAAGGTTAGTTAAAAAACTAATAAATTTAGGTGGTACCACGGAAATCCATTTCGTCCTATAACAGGGAGAAATGGATTTTTTAGTATCCAAGATTTATAAATTTATAAATTCAGAGAAATTTTAAATTTATGATGAACGAAACATAGTGAAAGGAGAAGAACAATGAAAGAGCAAATTGAAAGTATCAAACAAACAGCTATTGAAGAAATAGCAAAAGCAGAAGAATTGCAAACATTAGAAAATGCAAGAGTAAAATACCTAGGAAAAAAAGGTGAATTAACAGCAGTATTAAGAGGAATGGGAGGACTAAGCCCAGAAGAAAGACCAGTAATAGGTGAACTAGTAAATGAAGCAAAAGAAAGCCTAGAAAAATTAATAGAAGAAAAAGAAGAAAAATTCAAAATTGAAGAATTAAACAAAAAACTAGAAGCAGAAAAAATAGACATCACATTACCAAGTACAAAAATGAAAAGAGGAAGCATACACCCAGTAAGTAGAATAATAGAAGACATAGAAGATTTATTTGTATCAATGGGTTATGATGTAGTAACAGGACCAGAACTTGAAAATGATGAATATTGTTTTGAAAGATTAAACCTTCCAAAAGGACATCCAGCAAGAGATATGCAAGACAGTTTCTATATAACAGATGAATATTTATTAAGAACACAAACATCAGCTGTTCAAGCAAGAACAATGATGGCAAATACAGAGAAAACACCAATAAGAATGATTACAGCAGGAAAAACATATAGAAGAGAAGACGATGCAACACACTCACATCAATTTAACCAAATAGAGGGATTAGTAATAGATAAAAAAGAAAGAAATGTATCATTAGCAGACTTAAAAGGAACACTAGAAGTATTTGTTAGAAAAATAATAGGAGCAAACTTAGACTTAAGGTTTAGACCAAGTTACTTCCCATTTACAGAACCATCATATGAGGTAGATGTAACATGCTTCAAATGCGGAGGAAAAGGATGTAATCTATGTAAACAAACAGGATGGATTGAAGTATTAGGAGCAGGAATAGTTCATCCAAATGTTTTAAAAATGAATGGATATGATCCAGAAAAATTTGGAGGATTTGCATTTGGAACAGGTATAGATAGACTTGCAATGTTTAGATATGGAATAACAGACATGAGATATCTATACACAAATGATGTAAGATTTTTAAGCCAATTTGATAGAAAAGATGAAGAGTAATAATAAAGATTTGGCAGACAAAAATTTTGAAAAAATTTTTGAATGACGATGAACGAACGAAGTGAGAGAAAGGATGAGGAATAATGAATTTAAGTTTAAATTTTGTAAAAGATTATATAGATTTAGATAATGAATTAACAGTAAAAGAAATAGCAGAAGCTATGACAAAAGCTGGAAACGAATACGACTCAGCAGAAAAACTAATAAATGCAACAAAATTAGTAATAGGAGAAATAAAAGAATGTGAAATGCACCCAGATTCAGACCATTTACACCTATGCAAAGTAGATATTGGGAGCGAAATATTAAATATAGTATGTGGTGCACCAAATGCTAGAAAAGGAATAAAAGTTATTGTAGCACAAGTTGGAGCAGAACTTCCAGGAGACTTCAAAATCAAAAAAGGAATGATAAGAGGTCAAGAATCAAATGGTATGTTATGTGCTTTATATGAAATAGGAATTGACAAAAAATTCTTATCAGAAGAGGACAAAAATGGAATACACGAATTACCAGCAGATGCTCCAGTAGGAGGAGACCCAATACAATATATGGGATTAGATGATGGAGTTATAGATTTTGAATTAACAGCAAACAGAGGAGATTTATTAAGCATTTTAGGAATGGCTTATGAATTAGGAGCAATATATGACAAAAAAGTAAAACCAGTTGAATATGGTTATAAAGAAAATGGAGAAGATGTAAACAGAGAATTTTCAGTACAAGTAAAAACAGAAAATTGTAAACTATTTTTAGCTAAAAAAGCAAAAAATGTAACAATAAAAGAAAGTCCAGAATTTATAAAAAATAGATTAATAGCTTGTGGAATAAGACCAATAAACAATGTTGTAGACATCAGTAACTATGTAATGTTAGAATTAGGCCAACCACTACACTTCTATGAT
>CAKOYL010000016.1 GCA_934130705.1 uncultured Clostridia bacterium | reverse complement strand
AGCAATGGAAAAATACGGAATTGATAAACCAGATTTAAGAAATCCATTAATAATACAAGATGTAACAAAATGTTTTGAAAATTCAGACTTTAAAGCATTTGAAGGAAAAACAATAAAAGCAATAATAGTTCCAAATGGAGCAGAACAAGGAAGAAAATTCTTCGATAAGATGACAGAATTTGCTACATCAGAAGAAGTTGGAGCAAAAGGATTAGCTTGGACAAAATATGAAGAATCAGGAGATATTATAGGAGGAATTGCAAAATTTATTACAGATGAAATAAAAGAACAATTAATAAATGAATTTGGAATGACTAAAAGTTCAAGTGTATTCTTTATAGCAGATGAATTTAAAACAGCACAAAAAATAGCTGGTTTAGTTAGAATTGAATTAGGAAAAAGACTAGATTTATTAGAAAAAGATGTATATAGATTTTGCTATATAGTAGACTTCCCAATGTATGAACTATCAGATGAAGGAACAATAGACTTTAACCATAACCCATTCTCAATGCCACAAGGAGGAATGGAAGCATTAGAAACAAAAGATCCACTAGATATATTAGCATATCAATATGACTTAGTATGTAATGGTTATGAAATGGCATCAGGAGCAGTAAGAAACCATAATCCAGAAATAATGGTAAAAGCTTTTGAAATAGCAGGTTATAAAGAGGAAGATGTAAAAAATAGATTTGGCGCATTATATAATGCTTTCCAATATGGAACCCCACCACACGCTGGTGCAGCGCCTGGGGTAGACAGAATGGTAATGTTAATAGAAGATTCTCAAAATATAAGAGAAGTAATAGCTTTCCCTAAAAACAAAAGAGCTAGAGACCTTCTTATGAGAGCACCTTCAGTTGTTTCAGAACAACAATTAAAAGATGTACATATAAAATTAGATCTTGATGAAAATAAATAAATTTATAAAATAAGTAAATTCATAATGCCTTGAATTTACTTATTTTTGTTGATATTATTAACATAATGTGCTATAGTATTAATGTATATTTTTAATATAAAGCTAGTGTATAGCGGAAAAGGAGGAATTTACTATTATGACCGAAGCCATAAAAAGCTTGATACTAAATGGAAAATCAACAAAAGAAATACGGAAAGTAATAGATGATTTTCCAGAGAATGTTACAACTGAATATTTTGAAAGTTTAGGATTTGAAAATCCAGAGGCAATAAAATTAAAATGGAAACTTAAAAAGAATAATCAACAAGAAAACGAAATGATAGAAGCAGGAGAGGCAAGAAGACAATTATTAAAATCAAAAAGTTATATATTTTCTTATAATGCAAATCCAAAATTTGTTTTAGTAGATACTTGTGCATTTCAATTTGAAAAGGGACTAGAAATAATAGATAATGCTAAAAAAGTAATTATTATAAATTCTATTATGAAAGAAATGAACAAAGTTCTGACCAAAAAAATACAAAAAAAACAAAGAAATGAAAATGAAAAAAAATTAGTAGAAAATATATCATTTTATAAAAGAGAAATTGTTGCTAAAGATAAATATAAGCTAATAGCTAATAAAGAAGCAATAAATTCAAGTTACTGTGATGATAGAATTTTAGAGTTTCTTAATGATATTTTTAAAGAGGAAAAACCAACATTGTTAACAGCTGATGTAGAATTAGCAGAAAGGGCTAAAAGCTATGAATTTGAGTATATTTTAATTGTAAATAATAATACTTCAAATAAAGCAAAAAAGAAAGAAAAAACTTTAGATCATATATTTTCAATTGAAGAAGAAAAAATAGTTAAAGAGGAACAAACTATAAATACAGAAAAAGAAAACTTAATTGAAAATGAGATATGTGAAGAAGAAAAATCTGATAAATTTGAAAGCTTTAAGATATTGCCAAATAATAAAACATTTCAGTTTTATGGTGTGACTTTTAAAGTGAAAAATGAAGAGATTGTCATTAAAAAATTTAATCCACATGCAAAAGTATTTATATCAGCAACAAACAAAATGACAGAAGTAACAGAAAGAAACACAAAAAAAATTGTTGGAATTTCAGATTTTGACAATATAGTGGTATTAGCAAAGAGGCAGAAAAATAAAGAAGTTAAAGGAGTCAAAATTATAATAGTAAATGGAGAAATCAAATGTAATGAAGAAATATATGAATTTCTCGATGAGATTTATATAAGTACAATTTTGCCAGAAGAATTACAAAATGATGCAAAAAAACTTATGATAAATTAAAAACGAAAAGTCTAGTACGTATTGTACTAGACTTTTTTTTAAAATATGATATAATATAACATATGTAGAAAAATGGAGGTAAAATATGGAGTATAGATATGAACCAATAGGTGTATGTTCACATGAAATGATAATAGAAGTAGATGGAGATACAATAAAAAAAGTCACAATAGAAGGTGGTTGTGCAGGAAACACAGTTGGAGTTTCAAGATTAATAGAAGGAATGAAAATTGATGAAGCAATAAAAAGATTAAAAGGAATTCCATGCGGATTTAAAGGAACATCTTGCCCAGACCAATTAGCAAGAGCATTGGAAGAAATTAAAAATAATCAAAAATAAATATAAAATAAAAGTCGAGTAGATAATAAATAATTATAATCTACTCGATTTTTTATAAAGATTAAGCAGAAAGAATAAAATCTTTATTTGCTAATAATAATTTTTTTATCATTTCAATTTGTTTTTTAGATAAATGTGAATTTTTATCTAAATTATATAAATCTTTAATAATCATAGCCATTTGGATATCTGCATCTTTTTTTTCTGATACATTGATATCTTTGTTTTCAGAATTTCCGAGTAAATAATCAATAGAAACATTAAATACATTTGCAATTTTTGTAATAACATCGAGTCTTGGTGTTCTTTCACATGTAGAGTATCTGCAAATAGTTACATTAGAAGTTCCGACTATCTTTGCTAATTGAGTTTGTGTCATATTGTGTTCTTCTAGTAGTGCGTTTAACCTATAACTAAATTTTTCAACTTCAAAATCCATATAAATCCTCCTATATCAAATATTATAGAACTATAACTTGGAAGTTCCACAATATTTTACCTAAATTATAATCAATAAAAAATATTAACCAATGGTATAAAAGAATAACAAGTTCTAAAACAAAATACCAAAAAATGATAAGCGAAACAACAAACTAAATATGAAAGTTACTAGTGCAAAGTGTCGAAAAATATGTTATAATAGAAAAAGATTAAAAAATAAAGAAAGAGAGAAAATATGAAAAGAGTTTTATTAGGAATGAGCGGAGGAGTAGACAGCTCAGTATCAGCACTACTTTTAAAAGAAATGGGATATGGAGTAATAGGAATAACACTAGAATTATTTGCTGGTTCATGTTGTAATATAGATACAAATACAGATGCCAAAAATGTATGCAAAACAATAGGAATTCCACATATCACATACAACTTAAAAGACCAATTTAAATGTAGAGTAATAGATAATTTTATAGATGAATATTCAAAACAAAGAACCCCAAACCCATGCATAGAATGTAATAGATATATGAAATTTGGTTTGATGTATGAAAAAGCAAAAGAATTAAATTGTGATTATATAGCTACAGGGCATTATGCAAAAATGGAATATTCAGAAAAATATGGAAGATATGTTCTAAAAAAATCAAAAAATCTAGCAAAAGACCAAAGTTATGTTTTATATAACTTACCAAAAGAATTACTTGGAAAAGTAGTATTTCCATTAGGAGATTTCAACTCAAAAGAAGAAATACGTGAGATAGCTAGAAAAAATAATTTAAAAGTAGCAAATAAACCAGATAGTGAAGATATATGTTTTATAACAGATGGAAACTATAAAAATTTCTTAAGTCTAAATATGGATCCTAAATACATAAAAAAAGGAAATATCGTATTAAAAACAGGAGAAATATTAGGAAAACATGATGGATTAACAAATTATACAATAGGACAAAGAAAAGGACTAGGAATATCATATAAAGAGCCACTATATGTTATAAAATTAGATGGAAAGAAAAACCAGGTAGTAGTCGGAACAGAAAAAGATTTATATGAAAAAGAATTATTTGCAGACGATATAAATTGGCTAATATTTGATGAATTACAAGAACCACTAAAATGTTATGCAAAAATTAGATATAAAGCAAAAGAAGCAGAAGCAATTGTTTACCCAGAAGAAAATGGAGAAGTAAGAGTAGAATTTACAGAACCTCAAAAATCAATTACAAGCGGACAATCAGTTGTATTTTACGATGAAGATGGAGTTGTTTTAGGTGGAGGAAAAATAAAATAGGGAAAAGGTGAAGAACTTTTTCCTATTTTATTTTTCACTATTTTGTATCATAAAAATTTTTAAATTCATAACCTTCAGACCTTAAATAATCAATAGAAGATTTTAAAATATCATAAGTTTTATTAACATCAGCAGTATCATGCATTAAAACAACAAGAGTACCTTTATTTTTAGCACTTTTTTTTAGATTATTAATAAGTTGATAATTAGAATATTTCCTTTCAGAATCTTTATTCAAACAATTCCAATCAATATAAGAATAATCTAAACTATTTAAAACTTTAACAGCTTCTTTCTTTTGATATGAATACTTTTTCGACATAAATCCATTAGGAAATCTAAAAATATGAGAACAATAATTTTCAACACCAATTGCCTTAGAAATTTCTATATCAGTATTAACAACTTCTTCTTTAAAATGTTCCATATTGCTATATAATAATTTATTATTATGATTATAACCATGATTTGCAATATAATGTCCTTCATCATATTCACGTTTGACTAACTCAGGATGTTCTTTAACGTGTTTACCAACAACAAAAAAAGTAGCTTTCACATTTTCTTCTTTTAAAATATCTAATATTTTTGCAGTAGCCTTTGTGGTAGGACCATCATCAAAAGTAAGATATGCTACTTTTTTATCTGATTTTGTTATATCGTTTAAAGAAGTGCTACACAAATCAACAGCCAAAGAAGGAGAATTATAAATATAAAAACAATAACAAATAATCAAAGTAACAATTAACGTAGTCAAAAATAAAAAAATAAACTTCTTCTTAATAACAAAAATTTTCATAAAATAACCCCCATAATAAATATATGAGGGTTGAGAGAAATAATACTAATAAATTATTTTATAGAATTTGCTTCTTCAGTAGTTATATAACCATATTCAATCATGGTATTAATAACATGATATTGTCTTTTTTTAGCTAAATTTGGATTAACTGAAGGTGAATATACAGATGGAGCATTAGGGACACCAGCAAGTATAGTACTTTCATCTAAATTTAAGTCTTTTGGGGCTTTATTATAATATCCATAACTTGCATCATAAATACCATAATAACCATCTCCAAAATATGCAGTATTAACATATAATTCAAAAATTTCATTTTTAGTATAATTTTTTTCTAAATCATATGCTGCAAAAATTTCACCTGCTTTTCTAAGCCAAGTTTGTTCCTGTGAAAATACAACATTTTTAGCCACTTGCTGAGTTATAGTGCTACCACCTTCTTGAAGTTTACCATTTTTAACATTTGTAAATAAAGCTCGTCCAATAGCAATAAAATCAACAGGACCATGGTCATAGTAACGGTGGTCTTCAACACTAATAACGGCATTTCTATAATAAGTTGACATATCAGAGAAGTTAACAAAATGTTCTTTATTAGTAATTTCTTGAACTCGAGTTACTATTGGTTTTTCTTTTAACTTTGAAGAATAATATGCGTAACCAGAGAATGCAACAATTGAGGCTATAGATATTAGTAAGATTATTACAATAATTAATA
Source organism: uncultured Clostridia bacterium (assembly GCA_934130705.1). Next base: position 13,535 of record CAKOYL010000016.1, on the reverse strand, counting down.
GTTTTCTTATAAATTTCATATAAAAATTACCTTTCTTTTTTATAGGTATATTATACAATAAAATTTGAAAAAAGCAAATGAAAAATAAGACAAACTCAGAATATTAGTAAAATTCTGAGTTTGTCTTATTTTTCAAATCTATCTAATGCTTCTACATCATTAAATAGTGGAGAATCAAAGAAATCTTTTAATTGAATATCTAATCCTTCGCAAATATGAATAATTGAACTAATGGTAGGTTCTTTTACCTTACCACGTCTACAATCACTTATTATAGAATTTGAAATTCCAGCTTTGTATGAAAGTTTATAAGCTGTTAAATTATGTTCTTTTAATAATTCATCTATTCTAAGTTTTATTGCTTCTGATAATATCATAAAATCACCCTCTAATACGATTAAAATTAGTATATCAAAATGAGTATAAAAAATATTCGGAATATTCCAAATATTTTTTGAAAATGTATTGAAAAAACAAAAGTGGTATGATATTATTTTGTTGCTCGGAAGTATCCGAATATAAAGGAGGAAAAAATGGAAAATTTAAGAAGAAACAAAGGAATAACACTAGTAGCGCTAGTAATTACAATAATTGTATTGTTAATATTAGCAGGAATTGCAATAGTAGCATTAACAGGAGATAATGGATTACTTGTACGTGCAAAACAAGCAAAAAATAATACATTAGAAGCACAAAATGCTACATTAGGAGACTATGAAAATACAATCAATGGAATATTAAATGGAGCAACAAGGGAAAATGCTACTAAGATAAATTACATAGATAAAATTGTAGCCACCAAAAATGAAACATCTAATTATCAATCAGTTTCAAATTCTAAAGAATTAGAAAAAGGGAAATATTTTATAACAATTGTTCAAACTAGTAGAAATGATAATGGGGCAGGAAACTATACAGGAACAACAAATTCATGGGGAACACTTACAGGTTGTGATGATTGTAATTTATTATTATTTTCTAGATATGGAAGTGGCCATGATGGAAGAGGATATGCTAATCAAACTACATTGTTTTATATTTGTACTTTAAATAATACAGAAACAATAACCTTTACATCTCAAAAAACAGATGATGATATAAATCAAACTATGTTTATATTTCAAATTTAATTTATTTAAATTTTTTTAACGGAAAAATATATATTAATGTATAGAAAAAAGTCAATAGTTATATACAAACAAAAATTTGCATACAACTATTGACTTTTTATTATTAAATTTATATAATAAGCAATGAAAATGAGAGAAAAAGCAGAATGTGGTTGCCACCAATCCTAAAAAGGAGGTGGTGTGTATGATAGAAATGATTTTAATACATATTTTAAAATTATTATTTTTTGCACTATGTGCAGAAACTATTATCACATTTGCCTTAATTATAGCATTAGCTAAAATTTTGAGCAAATAAAAATACCATATCTCTGCTTGCCGATGGAGATATGGTTTATAAAAACTAAAACATTGGCAACCACATTTTGTGGTCTCTTATTTTCTAAATATATTATAAAATATAAATTTCAAAAAGTCAAGGAAAGGTGAAAATATGAAAGAAAAATTTTTAGAATTATTAAGACAAGTAAAAAGAGAAGGAATAGATGAACTAATCGACTTTATAGAAAAAACAGACTTCTTCAAAGCACCAGCAAGTACAAGATTTCATGGAGACTATGAAGGTGGACTAGTAGAACATAGTATGAAAGTATATGAAATATTAAAACACAAAGTAGAAACAAATATAGAACCAATGAACGTAAACCCAGAAACATTAATATTAGTACCATTATTACATGATTTATGCAAAGCAAATTTTTACAAAGTAGACTATAGAAATGCAAAAAACGCATTAGGAGTATGGGAAAAAGTACCATATTACACAATAGATGATACAATACCATATGGACATGGAGAAAAATCAGTAATGATGATAACAGAATATATAAAATTAACACCAGAAGAAAAATATTCAATTCGTTGGCATATGGGTTACACAGAACCAAAAGAATTATACAACACAATCGGAGCAGCATATAAAAAATATCCATTAGCATTATTAATGCATGAAGCAGACTTAGAAGCAACTTATTTTTATGATATATAAAGGAGAAAAATCATGTTAGCATATATAAAAGGAACACTAGAAATGAAGATGACAGGGTACATAGTAATAGATGTTGGAGGACTAGGCTACAAAGTATTTATGTCAGAATCAGGAATAGAAAAATTAGGAAACATAGGAGAAACAGTAAAAGTACATACATTTTATAAAGTAAGAGAAGATGATATCAGTATATTTGGATTTAACACATTAGAAGAATTAAGAATGTTTGAGTTACTAATATCAGTAAGTGGAGTAGGAGCAAAAACAGCAATAACAATGCTTGATGTGTGTGAACCTACAGAATTTGCATTAGCAATAATATCAGAAGATATAAAAACATTAACACAAATACCAGGAATAGGTGCGAAATCAGCACAAAGAATAATACTTGAATTAAAAGATAAAATAAAGAAAGAGCAACAAATACAAGAATTAACAAAAGCATCAAAAGATATAAGTGGTACAAAAACAAAACTAGAACAAAAACTAGAACATGAACAAAATGTAGATGAAGCAATGTCAGCATTACAAGTACTAGGCTTTAACAAAAAAGAAATAGAAAAAGCCTTGGATAAATTAGTAACAGAAGAAATGTCTACAGAGGAAATAATAAGAAAAGGATTATCAATTTTAGGAAAATAACAAATATTGAAAAATATAATAGGGAAATATAAGATAGGGAAAAAAAGGGCGTCCCCTTTTCCCTAAAAGGAGGAGGAAAAATGAATAGCAATGAACCACTAGCCTTTAGAATGAGACCAAAGACATTAGATGAATATGTTGGACAAGAACATGTTTTAGGAAAAGATAAAATTTTATATAGAACAATAAAGGCAGATAGATTATCTAGTATAATATTATTTGGACCTCCGGGATGTGGAAAAACATCATTAGCAAAAGTAATTAGTGAGACAACTAAGTATAAGTTCTATAAATTAAATGCTGTTACAGCAGGAGTTCAAGACATAAAAAGAGTAATTGAAGAAACTAAAAACTTTATGATAAATCCATCAGGAAAAAGTATTTTATTTATAGATGAAATTCATAGATTTAATAAATTACAACAAGATGCATTATTACCATTTGTCGAAAACGGATTAATTATTCTGATTGGTGCAACAACAGAAAATCCATATTTTGAAGTAAACAAAGCTTTAATTTCTAGGTCAATGGTAATAAAGCTAGAACCATTAACAGAAGAAAATATTTTTACTATACTAAAAAACTCATTAACAAGAGCAGATGGATTAGCAGAGTATAGTATAAAAGTAGAAGATAGTACATTAAGAAAATTAGCCAATATTTCAAATGGAGATGTTAGAACAGCATTAAATGGACTAGAAATAGCAGTTCTTACAACAAATATGGAATCAGATGGTTACATACATATAACAGATGAAGTTATAAAAAAATGTATTCAAACAAGGAAAGCAATATTTGATAAAAAGGGGGATAGCCATTATGATAATATTAGTGCATTTATAAAATCAATGAGAGGCTCTGACCCAGATGCAACAATATTTTATTTAGCAAGAGCATTAAATGGCGGAGAAGACCCAATGTTTTTAGCTAGAAGAATAGTAATATGTGCTTCAGAAGATGTAGGACTTGCAAATCCAAATGCATTAGTAGTTGCAAATTCTGCAATGCAAGCAGTACATATGGTAGGAATGCCAGAGGCTAGAATAATATTATCAGAAGCAGCAGTATATGTAGCAACATCAAAAAAATCAAATGCAACATATCTAGGAATAAATAGAGCATTAGAAGATGTAGCTTCAAAAGACACTGGAGAAGTTCCTATGCATATAAGAAATGCACCAGTAGAACAAATGAAACAATTTGGTTATCATGAAGGTTATTTATATCCACATGATTTTCCGGGACATTGGGTTGAACAACAATATTTACCAGATAAAATGTTAGGAACAAAATATTATATAAAAGATGAAAATATTGAATAAAACAAAATAAATTTCAAATAAAATAAATAAAAAACAAAAAAATGGAAAACCTACTATAAAAGTAGGTTTTTTTATGGTTAAAAATTTTTTAAAAGAAGTAGTAATTGGATTATTAGCTGGATTCGTAAGTGGTTTTTTTTCAACAGGTGGAGGATTAATATTAGTACCAGCATTTGTATATTTATTAAAAATGAATTCACAAAAAGCAAGAGGAACATCAATATTTTGCATATTGCCAATGGTAATAACAAGTAGCTTCTTTTATTACAAAGGAAATTATATTAATTGGAAAACAGCGGTATTATGTGGAATTGGTGGAGCAATAGGAGGCTATTTTGGAGCAAAATTATTAAAAAAGTTGCCTGAAAAAATATTAAAAATAGTTTTTACAATATTTTTATTATATGTATCGTATAAAATGATATTTAATTAGTAAATAAAATAATTCGTGTACTAAAAGTGCGATTTTATAAAAGAAATAAAAAAATAGTCGAATAATGTTGGATAATAATTAAATTGCAGAAGATAAATAAAAAACAACAGAATCTTAGGAGGAATTAATGAAAGAAAAGGAAATTTATGAATTAATAAAAAATAGTAATTGGAAGAATTTGAATAAAGAATATTTATTTGAACTTCAGAAATTTTTAGATTTAGCAGATAATATAGACAATGAAAAACTAAGACAAGAAATAATAAATCAAATGTTAAAATGCGATAAATGTCTTACAAATATTGCAGAGAAAATTTTAAAGAAATACTTAAATAATAATTAAAAAGGAGAATATATGGTTGAAATATTAATTGGTATTCTTTCAGGAACTATAAGTGGGACTGGGATGGGAGGAGGAACAATTTTAATATTTTTACTTACGTTTTTTTGTGGTTTGGAACAACATGTAGCACAAGCAACAAATTTAATATTTTTTATTCCTACTTCTATAGTTGCAATAATAGTAAATATAAAAAATAAAAATATAAATTTAAAATTGGCAACAATAATTTCAATATTTGGTATATTGGGGGCAATAATAGGTGCGAATCTATCTGTGCATACAGACGTAAAAATGTTAAGAAAATATTTTGGAATATTTTTAGCAATTATAGCAGTACATGAAATATATACCATAATAAAAGAGAATAAAAAAATAAAATTGAGAGAAAATAAGTAAAAAGCAGAGAAAGGATGATAAATATGAAATTTACAAAAGGTTTATTGATAGGTGGATTAATAACAACTGGCATAATAATGATGTATAATGATAAAAATATGATGAACAAAAATAAAATGATAAAAAAAGGAAAACAATTTGCTAAAAAAATGGGTGTATTATAAAAAAACCACTAAAGTTTTTAAAGCTTTAGTGGTTTTTTTTATAACTATTTGTCACAACAATCTTCTTTGCATTCTTCAGAACATTCATCTCTAAAACAAGGTTTTTTATCTTCTATAAAACAATCGCATTTATCACATTTGTCACCTTTTAAGCATTTACCTTCATGATGACATTTTGCACATACTTTGATTTTTTTAGTAGTATTTGCCCAAATTTGAAGAGCATATTTTCTATCAGGACAAAGAGGTCCGAAAACGAATTCTCCTTCTTTATCAGTAAATGTGTGACCTATAGGTCTTCTTTCTTCTTTACCACAGTTATAGACGATTTCTGTTAATTTAACAACTGCATCACATACTGGTTCTTTAAAACAATTTTTTATAACACCATAGATTACGTCTCTATTATCCTCAGGTAAAGTTATATCTAAATCAAATTGTTTACCCCCTGCAATAACTCCGTCAACATCTAAAACTGGACAAAAAGGTTTTTTATCTTCCATACCCATAATAATAACATCCTTTCATTTACAAACTTAATGTTTGGTTATTATATATTATGGAACAAAAAGAAAAAAAGTGAAAAAAATTGTATTATTTGTTAAAATATGTTATAATAAATAAAAATATATATTGTATTGACTAGTGTTATAGTCAAAAGGAGGCAGACATGAAGAGAACTTTTAACAAACGGGTAGTCCTTGCTATAGTTGAAATGCTGGTGGGAATTTTCCTCAGTATACAGATGACAAAATCTATAATTTCAATGTATCTTTCTGGAACATTTCTTCCAGGTGACCACGTAGCTAGATATACATTATACTTAATATTATTTGCAATATTAGTATTATCATTCTTTGTTGTATATCAAAATGGCAGGTATTTAGAAATAAAAGTAAAAAGATACATTAGAAAGTATAGAAAAATTGGCAGATAAACTATACGAAACGTATAAAATTCCACTTTTTGCAAACAATATGTGTAAAACATATTATTGCAAGGAGTGGGATTTTTTTGAAAGAAAATAAGATATTAAAAATAAACGGAACAACGCTAGAAAAAGAACAATTAGAAAAGCACCTGGAAAAAATAGCTTCAAACCACAATATAACAACAAAATCACAAAAAAACACATATCCAATACCACATTTAATAGAAAACCTCAGAACAATAGAACAAGTATATGAATTGCTAAACGAACACTTAAAACTAGGAATAAGTATACATCCAGCAGGTGAATGGTTATTAGATAATTTTTATATAATAGAAGAAACAGTAAAGCAAATACAAAAAGAATTGCCAATAAATAAATATATCAATTTTGTAGGAATTGCAAATGGAGAATATAAGGGATTTGCAAGAATTTATGTACTAGCAACGGAAATAGTAGCATACACAGAAAACAAAATACAAAGAGAAAATTTAGAAGACTATTTAAAAAGTTATCAAACAAAAAAAACATTAAGTATGGACGAAATATGGAATATAGGTATATTTTTACAAATAGCAATCATAGAAAATATAACAGATATTTGCTTAAAAATATATAGTAGTCAAATACAAAAATATAAAGTGGAACAAATATCAGAAAGACTAATTGAAAATAAAGAGAAATCAGATACCAAGTTTAAAAATAGTAATATAAAAAACGAAAAAGAAATATTTCAGGATATGAAATATCCTTTTATAGAATATATGTCATATACTTTAAAAAGATATGGAAAAAAGGGATATGGCTATCTGAAAATTTTAGAAGAAGTAGTAGAAAAGCTGGGCACCACAGTATCTGACGTTATAAAAAAAGAACATTTTGACATTGCCAATCAAAAAGTTTTAATTGGAAACAGTATTACCAGTATAAAAGAAATACAAAGAATTAACTTTTTGGAAATATTTGAAAAAATTAATGGTGTAGAGGAATTATTAAAAAAAGACCCTGCTGATGTATATAGTAAAATGGATTATAAAACAAAGGAATATTATAGAAGTAAAATAAAAGAAATAAGTAAAAAAACAAAGATTTCTGAAATATATATAGCTAAAAAAATCCTAGAATTATCAGAAGAAAGCTTTAATAAAAATCCAAATAATAAAAAAAGTCATATTGGATATTATTTGATAGATAAAGGAAAAAATATATTATATAAAAGATTAGAATATTCATCTAGTCCACAAATATCTATACACAAAAAAACAAAAAGATACTTAATAACAATATCAATTTTAGCAATATTAGTATCGTTATTGTTAAGTTATTTATTAAATTTAAAAATAGAAAATATTGGAATATCAATATTGAGCTTTATGATATTTTTAATTCCAGCTAGTGAGTTAGTAATACAAATAGCACAATATGTATTAAGTAAGGCAGTTAAGCCAACACTAATACCAAAATTAGATTTTACAAGTGGAATAGATGAAGAAAATAGTACATTTGTAATAATCCCCACAATTATAAAATCAAAAGAAAAAGTAAAAGATATGATGAAAAATTTAGAAATATATTATTTAGCGAATAAATCACCAAATCTATATTTTGCTTTATTAGGAGATTGTTCGCAAAGTAATAGTGAGGAAGAAGAATTCGACGAAGAAGTAATTGAAGAAGGATTAAATCAAATTGAAATATTAAATAAAAAATATGCGAATGATGATATACCGATATTCAGTTTTATTTATAGAAAAAGAAGTTGGAATGAAAAAGAAGGTTGCTACTTAGGTTGGGAGAGAAAAAGAGGTTTAATAAATCAATTTAATGAATATATACTAGGAAACCAAGGTAACCAATTTAGAATAAATACTTTAGAAAAATATAAAGAGGATGAAAAAGTACAAGAAAAATTAAGAAAAATAAAATATATTATAACACTTGACGCCGATACAGACCTAGTATTAAATTCTGCATTAGAATTAGTAGGAGCTATGGCTCATATTTTAAATAGACCAGTTATAGATGAAGAGAAAAATATAGTAGTAGATGGGTATGGAATTCTTCAACCACGAGTTGGTATTAATTTAGACATCTGTTACAAGACTATATTTACCAAAATATTTGCGGGAGCAGGTGGAACTGATAATTATACAAATGCAATATCTGATATATACCAAGATAATTTTGGAGAAGGAATTTTTACTGGAAAAGGAATTTATGATTTACAAGTATTTTCAAAAATTTTAAAAAAGGCTATACCAGAAAATACCGTTTTAAGTCATGATTTGCTAGAAGGTTCATATCTAAGATGTGGATTGGCAACAGATATAATGTTAATGGATGGTTACCCAACCAAATATACAAGTTTTATGAATAGACTTTCAAGATGGATTCGAGGAGATTGGCAAATTGTAAGATGGTTAGGACAAAAAAGTCCACTTAATCTATTATCAAAATATAAGATTTTTGACAATTTAAGAAGAAGTTTATTTGATATTTCAATAATAATAAGTTTGATATATTTATATATTCTGAAAAATGTATATACTATAAAAGTTGGAAAAATTATGGCAATTATTATAGTAATTTATTTAATACCATTTTTATTGGATATTTTAAATTACTTAATAGGAAAAAGAGAAGGAGAAGAAAAACAAAAAACGTTTACGCCACAAATTACTGGAATAAAAGCCATTATCTTACGAATGATAATCACATTAGGTTGTTTACCATATAAAGCATATATTTCAATAAAAGCTATTTTAAAAACAATTTATAGATTAAATATATCCAAAAAACATTTGCTAGAATGGACAACATCAGAAGAAGCTGAAAAATTAGCAAAGACTGATGTGATTTCTTATTATAAAAATATGTTTATAAATGTGATTTTTGGAATAGTGTGTATATTAATTTATATAAAAACATTAAAACTGTTATCATTATTATTAGGAATATTATGGATATTTGTTCCATTGTATATGTGTTATATAAGTAAGGAAAAAGAAGAACTTCCTAAATTAGAAAAACTAACTAAAATTGAACAAACATATATACTAGAAATAGCAAGAAAAACATGGGGTTTCTTTGAAAAGTATATAAACAAAGAAAATAATTTCTTAATTCCAGATAATTATCAAGAAGACAGAAAACAAAAAATAGTAAAAAGAACCTCATCAACTAATATTGGTTTATCCTTATTAGCGGTAATATCGGCCTCAGATTTAGGTTTTATAAAAAAAAGTGAAGCATTAGAAAAAGTTAAAAATATAATTTATACAATAGATGAATTAGAAAAATGGAATGGGCATTTATATAATTGGTATAACATAGAAACAAAGCAACCATTGTATCCACGATATGTATCAACTGTTGATAGTGGCAATTTTACAGGATATTTATATGTTGTAAAACAGTGGTTACAAGAAATAAAAATGGAAGAATCAGAAATCTTAGTAGAGATTATAGAAAAAATTATAAATAATACAGATTTTTCTTGTTTATATTGTAAAGAAAATCGAATTTTTTCAATTGGATTTAATATAGAAGAAAATAAACTGACAGATTCTTATTATGATTTACTTGCTTCTGAAGCAAGACAAGCAAGTTTAGTGTCTATTGCAAAAAAAGATGTACCAGTTAAACATTGGAATTCATTAAGCAGAACACTTACAACATTAGGAAAATATAAGGGGCTAATTTCATGGTCTGGAACTTCATTTGAATATTTAATGCCAAATATTAATATTCCAAAATACAATGGAAGTTTGTTAGATGAATCATGCAAATTTATGGTAAAAAGTCAAATGGAATATGCTAAAAAATTACAAATACCATGGGGAATATCAGAAGCGGCATTTAACTTAAAAGATTTCCAATCTAATTATCAATATAAGGCTTTTGGAATTCCTTGGTTAGGACTAAAAAGAGGATTAGCAGATGAAATGGTTGTTTCATCATATGGAAGTATATTAGCAATAACCGATTTTCCAAAAGAAGTTTATGAGAATTTAAAAAGGCTAGAAAAGTATCAAATGAACGGTAAATATGGATTTTATGAATCTATAGATTTTACACCAGAAAGAGTAGAAAAAGGGAAAAAAGCGAGTATAGTAAAAACGTATATGGCTCATCATCAGGGATTGATATTACTCTCAATTAACAATTTATTTAATAATAACGTATTACAAAAAAGATTTATGAAAAACCCAGAAATAGCATCAATTAATATATTATTACAAGAAAGAATGCCAGAAAGTGCAATAATAACTAAAGAAAATAAGGAAAAAATAGAAAAATTAAAATACAAGGATTATGAAGATTATAGTGAAGCGGTTTATAAAAAAATAGATAATAAAATAATTAGAGGAAATGTTATTTCAAATGAAAATTACTCTATAGCTATTAATCAATATGGTGAGGGAATAAGCAAATATAAAGATTTTTATATAAATAGATTCAAAAGAACAGAAGACTATCCACAAGGAATATTTTTTGATATAAAAAATATAAAAAGTAAAAAAATATGGAGTTCACATTATAATAAAGAATTTTCAAAAGTAGGTAAATATCAAATTATGTTTACACCGGATAAGATAAAACAAGAAATAATAAGTGATAATATAAAAACGAAAATAGAAACAATAATAGCACCAGAAGAACCAGTTGAAATCAGAACTGTAACATTAGAAAATTTAGGAAATGAAGAAGAAATACTAGAAATAACATCATATTTTGAACCAGTTATTTCTAAAAAAGATCAAGACTATGCACACCCAGCATTTAACAATTTATTTTTAATATATAGTATAGATGAAGAGACAAATAGTTTAATAATAAAAAGAAGGAAAAGAGAGCAAAATCAACAAGAATTATTTTTAGGAGTAAACTTATCTACAAATGGTGAAGTAATTGGGGATTTAGAGTATGAAATAGACAAAGAAAAGTTCATACGGAAGAGGAAATGTAGGAATACCAGAAAAAATAAAAAACTCAAAACCACTTTCTAAGAGAATAGGCTTAGTAACGGAACCAATAGTAGCAATGAAAAAAACAATAAAAATAAAACCAAAGCAAACAGAAACTATAAGCTTAATAATTTCGGTTGGAGAAGAAAAGCAGAGAGTTATAGAAAATGTTAAAAAATATCAAATTACAGAAAATATTAAAAAAGCTTTTGAATTATCTAGGGCTAAAAACGAAGCACAAAACAGATACTTAAGAATAAAAGGAAATCAAATTCAAGATTATCAAAAAATGATGTCATATATTATTTTTTATAATCCAACTAAAAAAGAAATTTTAGAAAAAATTCCAAAACAAAAATATGAACAATCAGAACTCTGGAAATATGGAATATCAGGAGAATTACCAATAATTCTTATAAAAATTAAAGACAGCAATGACTCTTATGTTATACAAGAAGTACTAAAAGCATATGAATTCTTTAGAACTAGAAATTTAGAAACAGAATTAATAATATTAGATGAAGAAAAACACAGTTATGAAAATTATGTAAGAGAAGAAATAGAAAACTTAGTACTAAATAGTCAAATGTCTTATTTAAAGAATAGTAGAGGTGGAATTTTTGAAATATCAAAAAACGAAATAAGTAAGCAAGATTACAATTTGTTAAACTTCGTTGCTAATATAGTAATTGACGCAAGTAAAGGTGGTATAAAAAATGCAATAAAAGAATTAGAAGAAAATTATTTAGAAAAATATAAAGAAGTAGGAAATGAAATAATAAATAATACAATAGAAATACCTAATAATGAAGATATTGATATATTGCAAGATATACAAAAATTAAAATATTACAATGAATATGGAGCTTTTTCAGAAGATGGAAAAGAATATTTAATAAAAGTTAATTCAGAAAAAAGATTACCAACAGTATGGTCAAATATAATGGCCAATGAAAAATTTGGAACACTAGTAACAGAAAGTATGGGAGGTTATAGTTGGCACAAAAACAGTAGATTAAACAGAGTAACATCATGGCAAAATCAAGCAACATATGATATACCATCAGAAATAATATATATAAAAGATAACGAAACAAAAAAGGCTTGGTCACTTGGACTAAACCCTATGCCAGACGATAAAAATTATAATGTAGTTTATGGATTTGGATATTCTAAATATATTCATAAAAGTGATGGACTAGAACAGGAATTAGAAATATTTGTTCCTAAAGAAGATGGAGTAAAAGTCGAAATTTTAAGATTGAAAAATACAACTTTAAACAGAAAGAAATTAAAAATAATTTATTATATGAAGCCGGTATTAGGGGAAGATGAAATAAAAACAAATGGATATATAAATTTAAAATATGATATAAATAATAATATAATATGTGCACAAAATTTATACAATAATGATTTTCCAAAAGATATTATATATGTTTCAAACAGTGAAAAAATACTAAGTTATACAGGAGACAAAAACTTTTTTATTGGAAATGGAAACATATCAAATCCAGATAGTCTAAAAATGACCAGTCTAAATAATGAAAATTGTTTAGGAAAAGATGCATGTATAGCTTATGAAATAGAAGTAGATATAGATAGTTTATCAGAAAAAGAAATAGTATTCACATTAGGAGCAGAAGAAAGCCTAATAGAAAGTAAAAATATGGCATATAAATATAGCAAAATTCAAAACTGTAAGCAAGAGTTAGAAAGTGTAAAAAATTACTGGAAAGAAACATTAGGAAGGGTAGAAGTAAAAACGCCTCTAGAATCTCTGAACATTATGTTAAATGGTTGGATAATATACCAAACATTACAAAGTAGACTAATAGGAAAAACAGGTTTTTATCAATCAGGCGGTGCATATGGATTTAGAGATCAATTACAAGACACTTTAGCACTGAAATATATAAATCCAAATTTGTTAAAAAAACAAATATTAAAACACAGTGAACATCAATTTACAGAAGGAGATGTAGAACACTGGTGGCATGAAGAAATACAAAGAGGAATAAGAACTAAATTTTCAGATGATTTATTATGGTTAGTATATTTGACATGTGAATATATAGAGTTTACAGGAGATTATTCAATACTAGAAGAAAAGACATCATATTTAACTGGAAAAATGTTAGAAGAAAATGAAGATGAAAGGTATGATAAATATCAACAAACACAGGAAAAAGAGAGCATATATCAACACTGTATAAAAG
>CAKOYL010000015.1 GCA_934130705.1 uncultured Clostridia bacterium | reverse complement strand
AAATAACAAGTATATCGATTATACATCATGGTTTACATTTTTGTCAATACTTTTGCAATATTTTTTGAATTTTGGTTTTATAAACTAATTCTTTAAATTGATCTTTAGTAGCAACTTTTTTCAAAAATTGTGTGTTTTTTGTAATATTTTTGTCATAAAAGGATAGTTTTCCACAATTTTTTTGTTCTTATCCACAGTTTTTTAAAAATTATCCACAAATATCTTGACTTATTGTGTCATATTTTGATATTATACTGAAAAAGAATTGATAGGGGATTTATTAAGAGCATGAGGAAAAATATTTGTTCGTGTAAATTTCACTATTTATTACATAATTATTACAAAGTTATCCACACATGTGGAAAACTTTGTGGATAACTTTATTGAAAGGATGTTTTATTATGCAAATGGACAAAGACGAACTATTGAACAAAGCAAAAGAATTACTAAAAGTAGAAATGACAGAAATTGCTTATGAAACTTGGTTTGGTCCTGTGGAAATTACTGAAATGACTGATACAACTATCGTCCTAAAAGCTAGTTCTAAATATGCGAGAGAGATGTTAGAAACTCGATACGCAGATTTAATTCTTAATACTTTCAAATATATCACAAATAGAGATTGGACTATTTCTGTATTTGCAGATGAAGACAAACAAGACGGAGAAAGTGGTGGAGTAATTGCTTCAAATAGTTCAGATCCACAGGATACTGAAATTGAAACTTCAAACAGAACTCTTAACCCAAAATATACTTTTGAAACATTTGTTGTCGGTAACAATAACCGTTTTGCGCATGCTGCAGCAATAGCAGTTGCTGATAAACCCGGGGAATCATATAATCCATTATTTTTATATGGTGGCGTAGGTTTAGGCAAAACTCACTTAATGCAAGCTATAGGAAATAGAATTTTGCAAAATAATAGATCAGCAAAAATTCTATATGTAACCTCAGAAAAGTTCACTAACCAAATGATAAATGCTATAAAAGACAACAAAAATGAAGTATTTAGAAATAGATATAGAACTATTGATGTTTTATTAATTGACGATATTCAATTCATTGCAGGAAAAGAACGTGTACAAGAAGAATTCTTCCATACGTTTAATGCCTTATATGAAGATAAAAAACAAATTATCATTTCTAGTGATAAACCTCCACGAGAGATTCAATTTCTTGAGGATAGGCTAAAATCAAGATTTGAATGGGGATTATTAGCAGACATTTCGTGTCCTGATTACGAAACCCGTTTAGCAATTTTAAGAAAAAAAGCACAAGAAGAAAAAATTATAGTAGATGATACAATTTTATCTAATATAGCAAATAAAATTGATTCAAATATTAGAGAATTAGAAGGCGTATTTAACAAAATAATTGCTACTGCTTCACTTACACATACACCAATAACTATAGAATTAGCTGAAAATACAATAAATGAATTTAAAGCAGCAAATGAAAAAGTACTTTCATCTGATTTTGTTAAAGAAACTGTTGCTAAATATTTTAATATTAATAAAGATGATTTATCTAGCAATAAACGTTCAAATGAAATTGCATTTCCAAGACAAATTGCCATGTTTCTATGTAGAGATGTTGCAAATATGTCTTATCCTAAGATAGGAGAGGATTTCGGCAATAGAGATCACTCAACAGTAATGCATGCATGTAAGAAAATTGAAAAAGAAATAAAAGAAAAAAACAACACCAAGTTAATTGTGGAAAGTGTGAAAAACATAATCATAAATGGTGAACAATAGAAATTTAAATAGTTTAGGTACTGTTTTAAAAAATTTGTTCATAAGGACAAGTGTTTGGTTACAAAAAAGTTATCTTTACTTACGGAATCAATACATGAGATATCCACAACCAATTGTTGAAAGTGTGTTGATAAACTGTTAATAACTAAGAAATCCACAATGTGAAAAGAATAGTGTGGAAAAAGTTAAAGCTTATCCACTAAGTTATACACACAGATTTTTCTTAGGGATTAAATGTTTCCACATAGTTTTCCACATTATCCACAGGCCCTAATACTATTACTACTAAAAATATTTATATTATATTTAATAATTAATAAAGGAGAGAGCAAAATGAAAATTGTTTGTTACAAGGATAATATCCTTAAAGCATTAAATTCCGTAGTAAAAGGTGTTGCTAGTAAAACAACAATGCCTATACTAGAAGGAATACTTATTCAAACTAATGATAATGAAATTAAATTAACAACTTATGACTTAGAAATCGGTATAGAATATGTGATGGAATGTGAAGTTAAAGAACAAGGTAGTACAGTAGTTAATGCTATAATGTTTAGTGAAATTATTAGAAAATTACCTGATACAGAGATTTATATAACACTTAATGAAAATAATTTATTGGAAATTGAATGTGAAGGAGCTTTATATAAATTAACAACAATGAATCCTGAAGAATTTCCTGAATTACCTAAGATAGAAGTGGAAAATTCAATTGATTTAGAGCAGAATATGTTAAAAAATATGATAAGAAAAACAATATTTGCAGTTAGCAACGAGGAAAACAGACCAATATTCACAGGTTGTTTATTCGAAGTGGAAAACAATAAGCTAAATGTTGTTGCAGTTGACGGATTTAGATTAGCATTAAGAAGTATTTATTTACAAACTAAAGTAAATGACTTTAAAGCTGTTATTCCAGGAAAAACTTTAAGTGAAGTTAATAAAATTTTACAAGATTCTTTTGACCATATTAAGATAGGAATAGCTAAAAATCAAGCATTATTCGAGATGGAAAATTGTAAAATTGTTACTCGTATACTAGATGGAGAATTTTTAAATTACAAATCTGTAATTCCAAACAATTGGGAAACAAGGATTAGAGTAAATAAAAATAATTTACAAAATAGTTTTGAAAGAATTAGTTTAATATCAGCTTCTTCCATAGAAAAAGAGAAAAAATATCCTGTAAGAGTTTCTGTTGATATTGGAAAATTAACAATATCTTGTACAAACCAGACAGGAGAAGCTAAAGAAGAAATATATGTTTCAACAGAAGGAAAAAATATAGAAGCAGGCTTTAATCCAAAATATTTTCTTGATAGTTTAAAAGCAATAGATGATGAGGAAGTTTTTGTTGAATTTGGAACAAGTATATCCCCATGTTTAGTAAAATCTGTGGAAAACAGTGAATATGTTTACATGATTTTACCAATTAGATTAAAAGAATAGTTATTTGGTCAGACTTGCTTCTGACCAAATTTGTTATTTATGCAAAATGCAAATAAACATAAAATTGAGAAATAAAATAAAAATAAATTATTTATTATAAAATAATTAAAAAATAAAATAATCGATTAAAATCAAAATAAAAAGAATAAAATAGAAAAAAATAGAATAAAAGAGATATTTAATATTGAATATTGTAAAGTTAAAAGTTTACTAATGTTTACTTAAAATAAAAAATATAAAATTAAATAAATAAAATAATAATTAAAAAAATAATTTGAAATAATATAAAATAATATAAAAAAATAAAAAAAAATAAAAAATAACAAAAAAATCGACGCACGAAAATCAAAAATAAGACGTTTTTATTTTTTATTAATATAATTTTATATATGAAAAATAATAAAAATTTTAAAAATTAAAATAAAAATCATACACAAATGGAGAATAATATGTGGATAAAGGATATAAAATTGAATAATTTTAGAAATTATAATAATAAAGAAATTCAGTTACACGAAAATATAAATGTTTTTTTTGGTGAAAATGCTCAAGGAAAAACAAATATAATTGAATCTATATTTTTATGTAGTATTGGAAAATCTTTTAGAACAAATAAAGAAAAAGAATTAATTAAATTTAATTGTGAAAAAGCATCAGTTCAAATTAATTATCAAAAAAGTGATAGAGATGGAAATATAAAAATTGAAATTGGAGAAAAGAAGCAAGTATATTTAAATGGAATTAAAATAAAAAAATTAAGTGAATTACTAGGGAATATTAATATAGTAATTTTTACTCCAGATGATATTAATATATTAAAAGGTGGTCCTCAAAATAGAAGAAGATTTTTAGATATAATGATAAGTCAATTAAGACCTAATTATATGCATATTTTATCATTATATAATAAAACCCTTGAACAAAGAAATAATTATTTAAAACAAATAAAAACAGAAAAAAAAGATGAAAATTTATTAGAAATATGGGACGAAAAATTAATTGATTATGGAATGAAAATTTATGAATATAGAAAAGAGTTTTTAGAAAAAATACAAAATAAAATAAAAAATATTCACCAAGGAATAACTGATGGAAAAGAAGAAATAGAAATAGAATATTTATC
Organism: uncultured Clostridia bacterium; assembly: GCA_934130705.1. Next base: position 15,484 of record CAKOYL010000015.1, on the reverse strand, counting down.
TGATGCGAAAACTAGACAAAACTTTATTAATGAGTTACAATCAAGAAGAAAACTTGATATTATAAAAGGATTTACGACCAAAGGAATTCATAGAGACGATTTTATTATATATATAAATAAGAAGGAAGTTGGAATTTTTGGTTCTCAAGGTCAAAATAGAACTGCTATGCTTTCTTTAAAACTTTCTGAATTACAAGTTATATATGATGATATTGGAGAATATCCAATTTTATTATTAGATGATTTTATGTCTGAGTTAGATGAGAAAAGAAGAGAAAGGTTTTTAAATAATATCAAAGATATTCAAGTTATAATAACATGTACAGAAAAATTAAGACTTGAAAAATTAAAATATTTTTCGTATAATGTTATAGATGGAGATATAATAGAAAAAGCATAGTGTGCGATTGAAAGGAAGGAATATAATGGAAAAGTATAATCACAAATATGGTGCAGATCAAATCCAAGTACTAGAGGGATTAGAAGCTGTGAGAAAAAGACCTGGTATGTATATAGGTAGTACATCTGTAAGAGGATTGCACCATTTAGTATATGAAATTGTAGATAACTGTGTAGATGAGGCTATGGCAGGATATTGTACAGAAATTACTGTTGCTATTGAACCAGGAAATGTTATTAGTGTTGAGGATAATGGTAGAGGAATACCAGTAGAAATTCACCCTAAAACACATATTTCAACGGCAGAAACTGTTTATACTGTTTTACACGCAGGTGGAAAATTTGGTGGAGATAGTGGATATAAAGTTTCAGGAGGTTTACATGGTGTAGGTGCATCTGTTGTAAATGCTTTATCTGATTGGACAGAAGTTACAATTCAAAGAGATGGCGGAATATATCAAATGTATTTCGAAAAAGGAAAAACTGTTAAGAAACTTGAAAAAATTGGAAACTCAAAAAAGACAGGAACAAAGGTAAGATTCCTTGCAGATGAAACAATTTTTGAAACTAGAAATTACGATTATGAAACACTAGAAACAAGATTTAGAGAAATTGCATTTTTAACAAAAGGATTAAAAATAACAATTGAAGATAAAAGAGATGAAGAAAATGTAAAAAAAGCAGAATTCTGTTTTGAAGGTGGATTAAAATCTTTTGTTGAATTTTTAAATAAGAACAAAGAAAAATTACATCCAACACCTATATATATAGAAAGAAATGGAGAAACACCTGTTGAAATTGCAATACAATACACCACAGCATATACAGAAAATATTCATACATTTGTAAATAATATAAATACAGTTGAAGGTGGAACACATCTTGAAGGATTTAAAAGAGCATTAACAAAAGTATTTAATGATTATGCACGTAGCCATAATTTCTTAAAAGATAAAGATTCTAATCTTCAAGGTGAAGATATAAGAGAAGGAATTACAGCAGTAGTTTCTGTAAAAGTTAGAGAACCTCAATTTGAAGGACAAACTAAAACAAAATTAGGAAATAGTGAAGTTACAGGTGTTGTTCAATCTATGGTTAATGATGCACTATCAACTTTCTTAGAAGAAAATCCAAATGTAGCTAAAGCTATTTTGGAAAAATGTGTAAGTGCATCAAGAGCAAGAGAAGCTGCAAGAAAAGCTAGAGAGCTTGTAAGAAGAAAAAGTGCATTAGAAACAACAACATTACCAGGAAAACTTGCTGATTGTAGTAGTAAAGTTGCAGAAGAATGTGAAGTATATATAGTAGAGGGAGATTCTGCAGGAGGAAGTGCAAAACAAGGTAGAGACAGAAAATTCCAAGCAATTTTACCATTATGGGGAAAAATGCTTAATGTTGAAAAAGCAAGAGCTGATAAAATTTATGGAAATGATAAATTAAATCCAGTAATTGTTGCGATAGGTGCAGGAATTGGAAATGAATTTGATATTACTAAAATTAGATATGGAAAAGTAATAATTATGGCTGATGCCGATGTTGATGGTGCACATATTAGAACATTAATGTTAACATTTTTCTTTAGATATATGAGACCATTAATTGAAAATGGAAATGTATATTTAGCTCAACCACCTTTATATAAATTATCTAAGAGAGGAATGGAAGATATTTATTGCTACACTGATGAAGGATTAGATCAAGCATTTGCTGAATTAGAGGCTAAAGGAATTGCAAGAGATACATTAGCTATACAAAGATATAAAGGTTTAGGAGAGATGAACCCTGAACAATTATGGGAAACAACAATGGATCCAGCAAGAAGGACATTAGTACAAGTTACGATGGATGATGCTATAAAAGCAGATGAAATATTTAATATTTTAATGGGAGATGAAGTTAACCCAAGAAGAGAATTTATAGAAAAAAATGCAAAATTTGTAAAAAATCTAGATATATAAAATTAAACTGTCAACAGAGAAGAAACTCTATTGACAGTTTTTTTAAAATTTAATAGGATTCCAAAATTTGTGGAATCCTATTATCTATAAAGCCAATATCAATCTTAACTCAGACTAATATATGTAGTAGTTTAATCTAATGTATATTGCTATACAAATAAACTATATACCACATATATTAATCAGTCGTTCGACTACAAATGCACTAGTAGAAACTATATTCATCCCAGGGGGACATACTAATAATCCCATATAATACAAGAATAATCTTAGTTCAAATATATTACATATAATTTAACCATATATAAAATATAAAAATAATCCTTGAAAATTTAAATAAAAATATAGCTTGCATATACATAATATATTCTTATCGCCGACATATATTAATCCATAAAAATAAACCAATATACATCTTTGTTCGAATATTAATAAACTAATTTTTAATCTATTAATACTCTTCACTCAACTGATATTAACCTTACACACATATTATGTGCAGAATTTTTTTTTATATTCAAAAAAAAATAAAAATTTTAAAAAAAAATTTTTTGTCGAATTGTGTCGAACGATTTTTCTTGCAAATCAAAGCGAAACAGTGTATAATAAGTAAGCAATGGATCATAAAGGAAAAAATTAGGAGGTGAAAAAGAATAAAATCAATACAAAAATGGATTTCGATAGAAAAAATTTTAGATAAAGGAATCATTAAATTAAAAAAGAATAAGTATATAAAAATACTAAGAGTAGTTCCTATAAATTATAATCTTAAAACTCAATTAGAAAAAGAGTCAATTTTAAATTCTTATAAAGTTTTTTTAAAAACATGTAATTTTGATATACAAATTTTAATTCAAAGTAAAAAAGAAGATTTAAGTAACCATATGGAAAATATTCAAAAAATTTCACAAATAACAAAAAATAATATTTTAAAAAAGTATTCAGAAGAATATATAAAATTTATTAAAGAGAAAAATGATAGAAACAAATCTGCATCAAAAAATATTTATTTAATTATAATGAACAATTCAGAAAATTTAGAAGAAAATATAATTCAAGACTTAAATGAAAAATATTTTAAAATTAAAGATTGTTTAAGTAGATGTGGAAATATTGTATTAGAATGTAAGAAAGAGGAAACTAAAAATATTTTGTTTTCATTTTTCAATTTAAAAAAATTTTTAGAATAGGAGGTGTAATAAATAGAAAACAAAATAAGAAAGTTAATGATAAATAAAAAAGAAAAAAATGAAATAAAAGAAGGTTTTTTTGACGAAAAAGATTTTATATCACCATCATATATAAATTTAAATAATCCAAGATTTTTAGAAATAGACGATTATTTTTATTCAGGAATAACAATTGTAAATTATTATAGAGAATATAATGATTTAATTTTAAAGTCATTAATAGAAACTAGTATTAATATGAATATTTCTGTTTTTTATGAAAAAAAAGAAACTTCAAAAGTTATAAAAGAATTAACCTATAATATTGGAAATGTAGGAGTTGAATTAAAACAATCAAATGAAAGTAGGCAAGATATAGATATTGCAGCATTTACATATAATGATGCTAAATATATAAGAAAAGAACTTCAGATAAATAATGAAGATATGTATTTTCTTTATATTTATTTAACATTATTTTCTACTAATAAAAAAGAACTAGAATATAATTTAGATAAAATCGAAGGTATTTTACAGAGTAAAGGGCTACAAACAAGAAGGACGAACTTTAGGCAAGAACAATTATTTATTTCATGTTTACCATTGATGGAAAATAAAGAGGAGTTAAAAATAATAGGAAAGAGGAATATTCTTACATCTGGATTAATAAGTACATATCCATTTATTTCCTCTTCAATCGTTGAAGAAGAGGGGATTTATGTAGGAAATAATATGTATAATAATTCACTTATATTAATAGATAGGTACAATACAAATAGATATAAAAATGCTAATATGTGTATTTTCGGAACAAGTGGAGCAGGAAAATCGTTTTATACTAAATTGTTAATTTTAAGAAATACTTTATTAGGAATTGAACAATACGTAATAGATCCAGAAAGAGAATATAACAATATTGCACAAAATTTAGGAGGAACTATTATTAAAATAGGACCTACTTCTGAAAATTATATAAATATTTTTGATATTAGAAAAGAAAGTATAGAAGAAAATGAACATGGATATTTAGCAACTAAAATAGGAAAATTAATTGGTTTTTTTAATTTGATTTTTGGAGAATTAAATGAAGAGGAAAAAGCAATATTAGAAGAAAAATTAATTCAAACATATAAAAAGAAAAATATTACATTTAATGACAAAACATTATATAAAAAAGGAAAATTTAAAACTACAAAAGATATGCCGATTTTGGAAGATTTATATAATAATTTCGATGATGAAAGAACAAGAAAATTTAAAGTTAAATTAATACCATTTATAAAGGGATCATTAAAATTTTTCAATAATTATACAAATATTGAATTAAATAAAAAATTAATTATTGCAGATGTTTATGAACTAGGTGAAGAAAATATGAAATATGGAATGTATTTATTTACTGAATTATTTTGGGATAAAATAAAAATAAATAGAAAAATAAAAAAGGCAATTTATTTAGATGAAATTTGGAGATTAATAGGAGTAACTTCTAATAAAGAAGTAGCAAAATTTATTTATAAAATATTTAAAACAATAAGAAAATATGGAGGAAGTAGTGTAGCAATAACACAAGATATTTCGGATTTATTTAGCTTAGAAAATGGAACTTATGGAAAAAGTATTTTAAATAATTCTAGTATAAAAACATTTTTTTCTCTGGAAGAAGAAAATATAAAATTATTAGCACAATATTCTAATTTATCAGAAAAGGAAAAAATGGAAATAAAATCCTTAAGAAGAGGAGAATGTTTGACTTTTGTTGGAGATGAACATGTTCTAATAAGTATAGAAGCTAGTGATTTTGAAAGAAAAATTATAGAAAGGAAAAATATTAATGGAAATAAATAATAGATTAAATATAGAAAATGAAAAAAATAATTTTTTTAATAATACTTTTGGAAAAACAATTAATTATGCAATTGATATTGGGTTAAGAGCAATATTACCAGATCTAATAGAAAATCAAGTTATTGATATAAAAAATTCTTTATTAAATAATGGATTAAAAACAGGAATAGATACTGCAATAGATTCAGCTGTAAATTTTGGAAAGAGTACGGCTGGAATATTTACAGGAAATTTTGAGAATATTGAACAAGTAAAGATTGCAATAGGAAATGGTGGGATTATTGATAGCATTTCTGATGTATTAGATAATGTAATAAATAGTGCATATAAAAAAGGATATATAAATAGAGATATAAAAAATGTAATAAAAAATGGGAAAAATGTATTATTAAATAATGTATCAAATAATATAAAAAAAGAATTAGATGAACAAGTTGAATATGTAAAAAAGTTGGAAAGAGAAGTGAGTGAATGGAAAAAGTGCTATAATAACAAAGATTTTGATGGAATGGAGAAAGCATATAAAAAGATAGAAAAACAATATGAAAAAATAGTTCCGATAGAAAATTTAATAAACGAAACCAAACAAGTAAAAGCACTTCATGAATTAATTAAAAATAATGGAAAAAATTTTAATATTGTAGAAGATGAAAAAAGATTAGCGAAAAATTTGGCATAAAAAATTTAAGAATTTCTAAATAATAAAAATTCTTAAATTTTCATATAATTATTTATTTTCATCTAATATTTTTTTACAAAAATCATTTGAACACATAACAATATGATAAATAAAATCAGATGTTATATCAGAATTTACTGTTAAAATATTATTTATCTTTTGAATTACTTCATTATTATTTTGATTGCCAAATAATAAATAGTCCGCAGAAACGCCAGCATATTTTACAACTTTCTTTAATGTTTTTACACTTAATGAACGTTCACCTCTTTCAATTTGTCCTAAGAAAGAATCAGTAATATCAATTTTTTCAGAAAATTGTTCTCTTGTCATGTGCATATTTTCTCTTATTCCGCGTAATCTTTCTCCAATATCAATGTCTTCTTGATTAAATTGCATATGTTCACCTCACAAATTTTTTAACAATTATATAGCGAAAATTGCTAACAGATAATAAGCAAAAAGCATATATTTAAGATATACATAAATGCAAAAAAATATACTGGATTCAATTGGAAATTTTAATTAAATATTTTAAAGAAAGTTGCTAAAATCCTTGCAAAATAAGCGTTAGTGTAATATAATACAATAGTAAAAGAAAAAAGAAAGAGGTAGAAAACTATGGAAGAAAGACAAGACGGAAATGTAATAAAAAGAGACATTGAAGAAGAAATGAGAACTGCCTACATTGATTATGCAATGAGTGTAATTGTATCAAGAGCATTGCCAGATGTAAGAGATGGTTTAAAACCTGTACATAGAAGAATATTGTATGCAATGCATGAAGATGGAATTACATCAGACAAGCCATACAGGAAATGTGCTAATACAGTTGGGTCTGTATTAGGAAGATATCATCCACATGGTGATGCTTCTGTATATGATGCAATGGTAAGAATGGCACAAGATTTTTCAATGAGATATATGTTGATTGATGGACATGGTAATTTTGGTTCAATAGATGGTGATGGAGCTGCCGCAATGAGGTATACTGAAGCAAGAATGTCAAAAATAGCAGAGCAAATGTTAGTAGATATTGAAAAAAATACAGTAGATTTTATGCCAAACTATGATGACAGATTACAAGAACCAACTGTTTTACCAGCAAAAATACCAGCATTATTAGTTAATGGTTCATCAGGGATTGCCGTAGGTATGGCAACAAATATACCACCACACAATTTAACAGAAGTAATAAATGGTATTATAAAAATAATTGATGATGATAATGTAACAGATGATGAATTAATACAAATAATTAAAGGACCAGATTTCCCAACAGGTGGATTAATTTTAGGATTAGAAGGAATTAAAGAAGCCTATAAAACAGGAAGAGGAAAAATAATAATGAGAGCTGAAGCTGAAATTGAAGAAATGAGTGGAAACAGACAAAGAATAATTGTTTCATCATTACCTTATCAAGTAAATAAAGCTCGTTTAATTGAAAATATTGCAAGACTTGCAAGAGAAAAGAGAATAGAAGGTATCTCTGAAATGCGTGATGAATCTGACAGAAAAGAAAAAGTAAGAATTGTTATGGAATTAAAAAGAGATGCTAATCCTCAAGTTGTATTAAATCAATTATACAAAAATACTCAAATGCAAGATACATTTGGTGTTATCATGTTAGCACTTGTTGATGGAGAACCAAAAGTTTTAACATTAAGACAATGTTTAGATTGTTATATAGAACATAGAAAAACTGTAATTTTAAGAAGAACACAATTTGATTTAGACAAAGCGCTTGCAAGAGCACATATATTAGAAGGACTAAGAATTGCAATCGATAATATTGATGAAGTAATAGCAATAATCCGTAGTTCTTATGATGATGCTAAGGAAAGATTAATTGAAAGATTTGGTTTAACAGATATTCAAGCACAAGCAATACTAGATATGAGATTAAAAACATTATCTGGTTTGCAACGTGAAAAAATTGAAGAAGAATATAAACAATTAATGGAATTAATCGAACATTTAAGAGCTATTTTAAATAGTGAAAAATTAGTATTTGATATTATAAAAGAAGAACTTATCGAAATTAGAGATAAATTTGGAGATGAAAGAAAAACAAAAATTGTTGCTGCTGAAGGTGAAATAGATATAGATGACTTAATAAAAGAGGAACAAACAGTTATTGCCTTAACACATTTTGGATATATTAAGAGGATGCCAATTGACACATATAGAAGCCAAAAACGTGGAGGAAAAGGAATAACAGGAATTGCAACAAGAGAAGAAGATTTTGTAAAACAAATATTTACAGCTTCAACTCATGATACAATATTATTCTTTACAAATAAAGGTAAATTATACAAATTAAGAGGATACGAAGTTCCTGAAGCTGGTAGAACTGCTAGGGGAACAGCAATTGTAAACTTATTAAGTTTAGACGCAGGAGAAAAAGTTTCTGCAGTTATACCAATTCAAAATTTTGCAGAAGGTAAATATTTATTAATGGCAACAAAGAATGGTTTAATAAAGAAAACTGCACTTGCTGAATATAATTCTGCTCGTAAAACAGGTTTACAAGGAATAACATTAAAAGAAGATGATGAACTTATTGCTGTAAGACTAACAGATGGGGAAGACAATGTTGTACTTGTTACAAGAAATGGTATGTGTATTACTTTTGATGAAAAAGACGTACGTCCAATTGGTAGAGTTTCTCAAGGTGTTATAGGAATTAGAATTGATGAGGATGATGAAGTAATTGGAATGGAATCAATAATATCAGGAGGAAAAGCAACATTGCTTGCAATTACTGAAAATGGATTTGGTAAGAGAACAGAACTTGATGAATATAGAGTACAAATTCGTGGAGGTAAAGGAGTAATAACATATAAAGTAACTCAAAAAACAGGAAAACTAGTTGGTGCAAGAATTGCAACAGATGATGAAGATGTAATGCTTATAACAGATAAAGGTACAATAATAAGACTTAAAGTTAAAGATATAAGTGTTTTAGGACGTTCAACGCAAGGTGTTACTTTAATGAGAACAACAGATGGAGGAAAAGTGGTTAGTATGGAAACATTGACTCCAGAAATAGCAGAGGTTGAAGAAGATGAAAAATAAGAAAACATGAAAAATTTTCTTTATATATAAAAATATAAAAAAGATTGTCTTTATCTGACAATCTTTTTTGTAGAAAATTTTATATAAAAAGCAAGATAAAATAATATTTTATTTTTATGCTTTTTGGCTAATTTAATGTTTTGTACTAAGTCTTAAGTCATCACCGAAAAAATAATAAATATCATAGAATCCAGCAATACGAGACCCAATACGTTCTTCATAATTTCTAAAAATATTATTTATACCTAAATTAGTAGAAATAATTGTTTTAGTTACTTTATTATTTAAATTAAGTAAACGCGTATTTAAAATTGTAAATAATTCACTTAATTTCATACTATTTAAACATTCTGTTCCAAGATCATCAATGATTAATAAATCAGCTTCTAAAACGTTTTTATAAAAATTATCTTGTTTGGAATTTTTATATTTATTCATTTTATTATCAATTACGGTTTCTAATAAAACAGGAGCCGTTTGATAAAGTACGTTTTTTCCTTTTTTAATTAATTCATTTGCAATGCAGTTACTCATAAAAGTTTTTCCAAGTCCTGTATTACCTGTGAATAATAAGTTTTTAGTATCAGTATTATCAAAATTATTAACAAATTCAATACATTTTGATTTTATATTAATAATATTATTACGAGGTGAAATATTTAATCTATATTTTTCAGAGTTTATTGAATCTGAAAAAATATTAGGATTAAATGTTTCGAAATTTTCCTTGCTTAAATTTGATATATTAGATTTATTATAAGATATATCTAATAATTTTTGCTTTAAACATGGACACATTGCAGATGCTGAATTTTGTGTTTGAATATATCCAGTATCTTTACAAATTTTACATTCATAATAAGGTTCTAAAAATTCTTTTGGAATATTATTTTCTTGTAAAATTTTTTCTTTTTCTTTTTTTAGATTTTCAACTTTTAAATTTAATTCATTAAATGAAGTTGTATTTCCATTTAAGATATTTTTTGCTGTTGCAATTGCAAAGGTATTTAGAGAATCTTCAATTTCTTGAAGTCGAGGAACTTTTTCATAAAGTTCTTGTTTACGTCTTTCTAAATCAAGTTCTGCCTTGCGTTTTTTTTGGTCATATTCTAATAATAAATCTGATAAAATTTCATTAGACATTTATATCTCCTTCTATGTTAGAATATAGCGATGCAGATATTTTTGACTCATTAAAATTTGAATTATTTGGAAATTCCATAGGAGAATTTCCTTGGTTTGCATATAAAAATGCTAAGTTATCATATTGTCTTTGGTCAAAAGATGCTTTTGCAACTTGTTTTTCTAACTTTTTAGTTTCTTTATTTTGCTTATTTCTTTGCTCTATAAATGCAAGAATTTCATCTGGTGTTTTTAAATTTCTATCATGCCAATTTGTTATTATATTATTGAAATATTCAAATGTTGGGTTTGACTTGAATACACTTCTTTTTAAAGCTATTTCAATAATATTTAAGTCATAACCGAAATCAATAACCCATTTTTCTATGTATGCTTCTTCATATTGTGTAAGAGACTGTTTTCCAAGTTTTTTTGCAATTGATTTTTTTATTTTTACTAATTTTTCTTGTTTTTGATAATATAAATCCAAGTCATTCCAGGTTTGAATCTTGTTGTTTCCCCATGCTTCTGCTACTGTTTGCACATATTTTTTATGAAGAGCAGAACGTTTAAAACAGTAATCAAAAAGAGCAATCATAACCTGGTCATCAAAATTATACCTTGTAAACCATAAATCAATATCATTATACCAAGATGGTCCCATTATACCTTGGAAATATGCATTGTTTATATGTTCAATTACTTTTGCACGTTCTTTATTTTTTGCAACGTCAGCTACTTTTTCTGCTGAAATTGTTAAGTTTGGCTTATATAATTTGTTTAAAACTTGTTCTTGTAAGTTTGCTACTATATATCCAGTTGTTTTTCTTATAATTAAATCATTTGATTCCAAATATGTAATAGCATCATTTATATCTTTTAAAGGTAATGCTAATTTTTTTGATAAATCATTTAATTTTATATCTTTTTTATATTTAGATAAAAATATCATATATAAATAAACTTTAACACTACTTGAAGGCATTTGTGATAAGTATTCTGCAAAAAAGATGTCAGGAACGACAGTTTCTGAGAATAATAATGGCAATTCTGGTTGTTCTAATTTCATTGTATCATTCCTCCCCCTAAGGAACGAATAGTTTAAAACATTTCTAAACTAAACCCCTATAATAAACTAAGAAGAATTATATATAATTTATGAATAAAAATCAAGTGCAAAATGAAAGAAAACTAATAAAAAAATTTCCGGAAACACTACTTACTAATTTAAGTAAGTAGTATTTTCGGAAGTTTTAATATTTTTTAAATAAATATAATTTAGGACGAAAAATATATTTTAAAATATAATTAAATACATATAAAATAGGTTCACCATTAAAACCAACAATGCTAAAAATAGTTAGTGGAAAACATAAGGATATAAAAATAAAAATTTTAATATTCCAGTTTTTAATAAAAAGATGTAATATTATAAAAATAATTACATACCATAAAATATTTAAAAAAGCTGTAGAATAATCAATTATCCCTAAAAGTTTATTTTTAAAATTATAATTCTGTGGAAATATAAATTTCATTTAAAAACTCCTTTCTAAAATATAATTAATGTGTTTTTTTGAAAATGTTTTCCACATTTTGAGTAAAAGTTGTGGAAACACCCCCGATAAAATCACGTACAAAGGAATTTGATTTTATTAAAGTATACATTGCACCTATATATATAAATTTGGTTAATAAATTATTTGAAGAATAATCCATAGAAAATAGTATTAATAATACAATTGCAACAATTATTTGTATAAATAGCAATGAAAATAGATTTTTGCTCCAAGCCTTGAAGAACCAAGAAGTGCTTTCTAAAACTAATGACAAAATAGCAAAAGGAGTAAGTAATATAAATATTTTTAACATTACATATCTGAAAGAATATGTAAATACAAGATTTAATAAAGATGTAGTAATAGAAGCTTTTATTATGCCATCTAAGGAGAAAATGTCAAGCGAAGAATCTGTATTAAAGCTGGAATTTAGTTCTGAAATTAATTCAGAAAAACAAATACTTTTATGGAATAAATCCTCGCCAATACTTCTGATAGCTAAAGAAATATTTGAAATTATATTTAAAAATTGCTCTATAAAAAAATAAGAAGAATTAATGCAAATTCCCCAAATGATAAGTTTAAATATAAATTGTTTGGGGTTTTCAACTTGTTGGTAAGTAAAATGTGCAAATAATAATTTTATTGAATAATATAATAAAACACCAAATAATAACGAATTTGCAATTAGTAAAATTCCATTAGACGCTGAAGTTCCTAAGATTTTTTCAAAATATGAATCATTTATTATATCTGAATTAACAAAGGTTATATCATCAAGAATGGAATAGATACTCTCATCAATTGAAGAAAAAAGATTGCTTAAAATTGTATTAATTGCTTCGATGATGTTAGCTGTGATATTAAAATTATTTTCCATTTAATCACCTAACCAATTAATGACTGAATTGCAGATAATATTAAATCTATTGCTAAAATAAAAGCATAAGAAAATAAGGAACCTGTTATCAATTTTTTTCCTGTTCTAATTTTTTCTTCATCACCAAAGCTAAATTTTCTCATTAGTGCCCCAGTACAAACAGCGACTGCAGCTGCAGGAGTAGATATTTTTATAATCCAACTTTCTATGTCTTCGAAAGCGCTATTTAACTTATTAACTAATTTTGGTGTGGCTCCAAAAACAGTGGTAGAGAGTGCAAGTATAAGATATGTAGCTAAAACAACAATACATAATATTTTTTTCATTTTTTTAAACCATCCTTTAATAAAATTTGAATTTTTTGGAAATTCATAAAACCTATTTTTTAAAATATGGAAGCATTTTCAATTTGCTCGGGCTTATTATATGAAAACCATCAGATAAAAAAGTAAGGGCTGAAAATGTTTCCAATTCTTGTGTAAAAAAGTTAGTATCATACATAAAATCTTTTTGTGTATATGTATTAAAACTTTCTGTAATGCTCGAATTTTGAGAATTTAAAGAATTTGTAATATAATTGAATTTTGTTTCTTTGGCATTTTCTGAAATTGCTCTAGATGTGTGAATTTTTTCTTCTTTTCCTAGTTGTTTTTGAGCTTCTTCAATTGTGAAAATGTCATCAGTTCTAAACCAGATTTTATTAATAAGATTTTGAATAATTACTTTTACGGCATTTTCATCTTTTAAAGAGTTTTTCAAAGAAGAATAGCTTTGAGTTGAAACAATATTAATACATTTTGCCTCACGACTAAGAGAAAAAAAGTCAGCATCGGTTTTATTAACATATTCTGCATATTCATCACATATAAAAACTGTAGTTTTTATTTTCGAATGTGATAAGTTATACATTACTTCTGATTGAAAATCTAATTTTAAATATGCTGCAATTATTTTTGAGAGGTTTTTATATTCAGCGATATTCATATTAAGAACTACAATTTTTCCATTTTTAATCATAGAAGAAAATCCCTTAAAATTTAAATCTTTTTTTTCTGGACAAAAAATTTTAGAAATTTTATAATCCGAGACAAAAATATTTGTTATTCGAGAAATTTCAGATCTTAAAATTGCTAAAGTTCTAGGGTCAAGAGAATTAAATTCTTTTTCAAAAAATTCTAAAGCGGTGTTTAATTCATATATTTGTTTGTGGGATAATTTGGATTCATAAAATAATTTTTTTAATACTTCAATTTTTGACTTATAATAATCTGGTTCTATAACTAACTTGTGAAGTTCTGTAAATGTAACATAACCATTATTATACAGTCTGCATAATTTAATACATTCTGCTAATATTTGTTCTGCTTTGTCTAACCAAAATGATTCAGAATTATTTTCAGAGAAAAGTAATAGAATAGTTTTTAAACGATTTGCTAAAACTATAGGTGTTAAATTTGGCTTATGCAATGGATTATAACGGATTTTTGAATCTAAGCCAATTTCTAGTATATCTTTTTCTAAATGATATTTTGAAGCAAATTGTTTGACTTGTTTGAAATAATTTCCTTTTACATCTAATATTAAAATACCTAATTTATTGTTTGGATTAAGAGAATTATACTTAAAAAATTGTTCCGTAAAAGGATACATAGCAGAACTTGTTTTTCCTGTTCCAATTGTTCCTGTAATTAAAAAATTTTGATACAAACCAGATTCTGGAATGTAAGTTTTTTGATTTGTAGAAATATTTTGACCAATTAATAATTGCAATGAGGAGTTATTTTTATTTGAATTATTTTCTAAATTTATTCTTGAATTATTAGAAAGTTTTTCAGAACCTTTGAAAATATTAAATCTTGAAATTAAAGAGTTTAAAATGACTACATTAGAGAATAGGTAGAAAAATATGAAACTTGTTTTTAAATATTTCCAAAGTATAGGGTTATCATAACAAATATCAGATGGATGTATTCCAAAAGAAACAATAATTTCATCAGCTAAATATATAGGATAAAAAAATTGATAAGAACAAATTGAAAGTAATAATATAAATATGCATGTAAATATGAAACGTTTAATAAAAATCACTCCTGTTTTCATTTTTTTGTTTAATTTTTAATTTTGAACCTTGTAAATTATGAAACAATTTAATATCAAAAAATGTATAAATTGAATATAAAGTAATAAACAAACTAATAATATAAATGATAAAAAATATATTAATTAAAGTACTTAAAGTCATAATTAAAAAGTAACCACCGCCTTTTCGTAAACATAATACAACAAATTTTTGATTTTGTCTATACTTTTTTGAAATTTTGTGATAAAATAAATTCAGGTTTATGGATATACCTTAAAAATCCAAATATTTTTATAAAGGATGGTTATAAAATGAAATTTAATAAAGACACAAAAATCGGCGAAATTTTACAAGTTGCTCCAGAAAAAGCAGAAATTTTAATTGAATGTGGAATGCATTGTTTAGGATGCCCTGCTTCTCAAATGGAGACTTTAGAAGAAGCTTGCGATGTTCATGCTATAGATGTTAAAGAAGTTTTAGAAAAATTAAATGCTTAAAAATAAAAAATGCTGACAAAAAACACATGAATTTATAATAAAAAACAAAAAAATAAAAATTTTTAAAAAAAATTTAAAAAATGTATTGACAACTGCAAAAAAATCGTGTATTATATAAAAGCGTTGTGCAGTACATGCATACGGGCTATTAGCTCAGGTGGTAGAGCACTTGACTTTTAATCAAGTTGTCCCGCGTTCGAGTCGCGGATAGCTCA